>JAKSCH010000227.1 GCA_022360695.1 Gemmatimonadota bacterium | reverse complement strand
TCATCTGCCACATGTTCGTGACGTGCTCGAATTGGTCCTGGATGCTGCTCATGTAGGCCAGAAAGTGCAGGCCATTGTGGACTCTGCCATCGCGGTCGAGTCCATCGAAGTACGGGTACGGTCGACGAAGGAAGCGGCGCTCGAGATCGTCACGACCGAAGAGGTCGACCGTGGGGCGCCGGGGCTGGACTTTTCTCACGTGGGCGTCTAGGGGGCCGTCCCGCGGATCTTCGGGGTTCGGATAGACCGGCGTCAGGCCGTCGTCGTTCACGGTCTCGCGCGAGAGCGGTCGACCATCGGCCTTCTCGCGTCCGATCGCGGCCTCCTGCGCCACACGCACCGCGGTCGCGTTGTCACCGAGACCGAACTCCCATACCGGCATCCGCTCACGGATCTTCCGATAGACAAGATAGCTTCCGCCGATGCACCAGTCCGGCTCGTGTTGAGATCGGTCAACGTACACGAGCCGCTCCATCTCGTCGCCCTCGCCCGGGCGGAGATTGTCAATGCCGTCATCGAACCGGAGGAACTCGCGTTTGTCAGGGCGGCCAAAGCCGACTTCGATCGATCGAGTCCCGAACATCGACCGCTGACCGGTGTCGCCAAACCGTTCGGCATAGACTTTGTCGAACGTGTCGCTCAGGTAGCGCCCGACTGCGACGTTCACGTAGGTACTGTCGCTACACACGACTATGATGAAATCGGCGCGTGAGTCTCTCGGCGCAAACACATCGTGCGGGAATCGCGGCATCGGCTGAAGATCGCGTGGCCGAAGGGCGGCTAGCCCGAAGCGGTCATATCCAGTGTGGTCGATGAAGAGCGTCGATCCGAATCCGATCGTGACACTGACGCGGTAATCGTTGGGGATATCGCCCAGGTCGAACGGTCGCACGTGAGCCCGCGATGGTCTCTTTGCTTCGTTGAACGTCTGGATCTCGGTCAGAACCGTCACGACGTTCCGCAATTCGTCGAGGCTCTCGGCCGACGTGTTTGCGCGAACTATCAGCATGCACCGTTGTCGGTCGACGCGACCGGCATACTGCTGCTGGTAGACCTCGACCGCCCTCGGGTCTCCGGCCAGTTCCTGGGGAACCTCAACCGGGAACTCTGGATCGGTAATACCGTGCTGAAACGGCGAACCAGACCGCAGCTCGCCCGGGTTCACGTTGAAGTCCGGGAGGCCCGTCATGACTGTAACCCCTGATCGTCGGGCGTGTAGAGCGGCCGACGCCGGTGCTGGTGCTTGTGGCTCGGAAACAGAACTGAGAAGAACTCCGTCCAACCACCCATCCTGACCCGAACGAGCTCATGAGCCTCGGCTGACTCATGCGCGTCTTGCAGGGTCCGGGGGCTGGCAACCGTCACCGTCATCATGTTGCCACCTTCGCCGTCGGCGAACTTCCTCAAGACACGGACTAGTTCAGCGACCGCAAACCCTTCGGCAACATTAAAGTCTGCCGGCGCACCGTCACTGAACACGTCAAACGCAGGGTCTGCGAAGCTGTCGAGCGCACGGTAGAGTGGCGTCTCCCGCGCGTGGGAGCCATCTTCGCGCATGGCGTCTTCGTCTGTATGGAGCGGCGCCGGCGACAGATCCGAGGCGATCGGGTCACCTGCATAGCGGCCGTCCGGAGTTGCACCTGCAAAACCACCACCGAACACATATTGCTCGAACGTCCCGACGCCAGGCGTGATATGCAACTCGAACGGGGCGTCCTCGGTAGAATACCGTTCGCGAAGCGCCTCCCAGGCTCCTTCGTGAATCGGGTCGTACCTTGCCGCCTCCAGGCAATCCTCGAAATCACGCGCTAGTTGCCAGGCGAGCTTATCGACACTTCGGATCCCATGACCGAACTTAGCCTCTGCGACGCATGCAGTTCGAATCTCGTCGCAGCGATCTTCGGTGACGCAGCGCCCGAGGACTTCTTTACTCCTGCCCCAGTTCGATCGCAGGCAGGACGTGAGCTCTTCAAGTGAGAACATGCCCTGCTCGTAGACAAGGCGTTTGATGACATAGAGTGAATCAGCCGCCGTACTGATCCCGGTCATCAAAGGGGCGAACATGTGATGACGTGGACCGCCATCGAAGAAGTCGCGTCCAGTCTCGACGCAACCGTCAATCAACACGGACAACAGGGGCGTAGGCGATACCTCTGCCTTGGTACCGTAGCTGCTCAGGATGCCAAGGAAGAACCGGTGGCAGCTGAGGAGCAGGTGTTCCCGCATGATCTCCTGGAAACACTCCCAGGTCGATATCTCGGACGCCGGCGGCGTTCGCCAACTACCCTTGGTTCCGCGCAGATGGACCGGTCCGGCCGCACCTAATCCCGCTCCACCGTTGAGGGCGTACTGTAGGATGTCGAGGGCTGGCACGAATCCGAAGCTGAAGTCCGTCTTGCCCGCGATGTGTGTCTCGTAGCACCCGTCGCAGACGTAGTCTCTGGCTTCCGCGAGCGCCAGCGGCGCGCCCGTGTTCTGGAGCAAACGCGGCACGATCTTGTCGTCGTTCATCAGCACCGGGTGCGCCCCGCCGCTCAACAGTGTCCGGGCCGCCTCGGTCAGCAGCTCATCTGACGTGTCCTTGTGCACTCGGAGATCGAGCGTCGGGCTGTTGAGCGGCGTGGTGAACGCACTGGCGCTAACCGGCGCGATTTTT
>JAKSCH010000496.1 GCA_022360695.1 Gemmatimonadota bacterium | reverse complement strand
GGTGCGTCTCCTCCCGGGAGCGCTCGGCGACCACGACTCCGCGGCGTCGGATTCGTTCTACGAGGGGCGGTTGTCGGCCCCCGCGTACACGCGTCCGGCCGAGCTCGATGACCGCAGGGTGCCGAAGATCCTCCGCTCGGGTGACCACGCGGCGATCCGCGCCTGGCGCGAGGCCGCGGGCGCGGAGGCGACCCGGGCGAGACGTCCGGACCTGCTCGATGTGGACGCCGCCGACTAGGACCGCGACGCGTCGACGCTCGCACGCGACAGCGCGCACGGCGTCGTCATCCCCCCTGCCGTCGAGCCCACCTCCGCCATATATTATCAGGCTGCGACCGTAGGGCATGATCCGGCTGCCACGGCCGAGATCGGGCGGCGCAGGGGTCGGGGGGAATCCCGCCAGCTCAGCACCCGTATACGACAGCACCGAGATCGAGGCATCGCGGCACGGACGCCGCCGATGCCGGGCAGGAAAGGAATAGATGACGATGGATCCCAGGATCGCCGACATCGAGCGGGACTACAAGCGGAGCGACCTGCCCGCGTTTGCGCCGGGGGACACGGTGCGCGTCCGCGTCCGGGTGCGCGAGGGACAGAAGGAGCGCATCCAGCCGTTCGAGGGCGTGTGCATCGGAAAGCGCGGCGCCGGCGTCAACGCGACGTTCACGCTGCGGCGCGTCTCCGGCGGGGTCGGGGTCGAGCGCATCTTCCCGCTCCACTCGCCGTGGATCGCCGGGCTCGAAGTGGTGCGACGCGGCGATGTCCGACGCGCCAAGCTCTACTATCTCCGCGCCCGCAAGGGCAAGCGCGCTCGCGTCCGCGAGCGGAAGTGGTGGCTCGACAAGGAGGCGGTCGCCGAGATGCGCGCGAACGCCGCCGCCCAGACGCCGGAGGAGGGTGCCGAGGCGATCGCCGAGGATGATGCCGCCGCAGCCGCCGATGAAGCGATCGAGCCGTCGAGCGCGAGCGACGTGGCGGGCGAGGGGCTCCTCGAGACAGCGGACGAAGCGGGTCCGGCCGACGGAGCCGTCGAAGCGGCGGGCGACGAGGCCGCCGATGCGATCGAGGACGTGACGGACGAGGTCGTCG
>JAKSCH010000459.1 GCA_022360695.1 Gemmatimonadota bacterium | reverse complement strand
TACGTCGAGATCGAGCAACGCCGGCGAGCGGGATGCAGCGCCGCTCGAATGGCAAGGGACTTTTGATGCACCACACTAGTCACCCATCGGGTCGGGGAGTCGGATCACGAGGGGCGCGTCGAGCCGCAATCGCATGATCGATCCGAGCTCCAGCACCGCGTCCGCATCCTCGGTCGCGAGCGTGATCGCGGTTCCCGCGGCCGCGCCGACCGCCGCGCCGATCACCGTACCCTTGGAGTTTCCGCCGATGACGCGGCCCAGGATCCCGCCCACCACGGCGCCCGCGCCGATCCGCGCGGCCTTGTCTCCCGTCGACAGGTTCCCCTCGGATCGCGGACTCGCCTCGACGACGGACGCCGACATCGGCCACGACTCGCCGTGGAAGAAGACGTCGTGGAACGTGACCTTGATGATCGCTTCCTCACCGGATCCGCCCGAGCGTTGCACCGCGGTGACCTCCCCACGCACGAGCGAGTTCACGGGCACCAGCACGAGACCGCCGTCGATCAAGGGACGGGTCACCGCCGCCTCGAACCGATCACCCGGCCGGTTGTCGCGGGTGCTCAACGTCTCGAGCAGCTCGACCTCGAGCTCCGAGCCCGGAGAGGCGGTGAGCGTCAGGTATTGGATCACCGGCTCCGGCTCGGGCTCGGGCTCCACTTGGACGTTCCCGGTCGTTTCGTCCTGTGGCTCCGGATCGGGCGCCGACGGTGGCGCCTGCGTCGGCGCCCGACGGATGGGCGAGCTGGCCGGGGGTGGCGATGGTTTCGCTCGGACCGCCACCGTCTCGCCCGGTTCCGATCCCTCACCCTCGTCGCTCAGCTCGGGATCCGGCTCACCGAGCCCCAACTCGATCTCTCGTGGGGGCTCCGAGTCGTCCGGGACCGCATCGCCTCGGCAACCGAGCGCGATCACGCCCAGCAACGCGACCGCGATGAAACGGTTCGCTCGCCCCCCCGCTCTCTTCCCTGTCTCGCCTTTGTCGCGCATGGCGAATCCCCTCCGTGTCACGACGTCTCGTTGTAGCCCTTCTCCCCCAACCGTACCTTCGTCGGGCGCGCACCGCCAACGGATACCGTAGACCTTCGAACCGGTTCCACCGTCACCTCGACGGAGTCGCCTTGAGATCGCTTCGCACCCTCTTGCCGTACTTCCGCCCGTATCGGGTCGGGTTGGCGATCGGGCTCGTGCTGGTCGTCCTGAGCAATCTCTTCACCGTGGCGGGCCCCTACGTCCTCAAGATCGCGATCGATGCGCTCGAGCAGGAGATGAGCTCCGAGCTCGTCGTGCGCTACGCCGTCCTCATCGTGGCGATCGCGCTGCTCGGAGGCGTCGGACGGTACTGGATGCGCGAGCTGCTCAACGGCATCAGCCGACGGATGGAGACGGACATCCGGGATGCGTTGTTCGGGCACTTCCTCCGCCTTCCGCCCGAGTTCTTCGACGAGTGGCGCACCGGCGATCTCATGAGCCGTGCGACGAACGACATCCAGGCGGTCCGCATGGTGGCCGGACCCGCGATCATGTACACGGTCAACACCGCCGTCGTCGCATCGCTCGCGCTGGCGTTGATGATATGGATCGATGCGCGGCTGACGTTGTTCGCGATGATCCCCATGATCGCGATCCCTCCCGGCGTGTTCATCTTCGGGAAGCAGATCCATCGACGGTTCGAGCGGATCCAGGAGCAGTTCTCGGAGCTGTCGAACTTCGCCCAGGAGAACCTCGCGGGGGCGCGGATCGTGAAGGCGTACGCGCGCGAGGTCTCGCAGGCCCGACGGTTCGAGTCGCTGAACCAGGAGTACAAGGGCCGCAACCTCGCGCTCGCCCGTATTTGGGGGCTGTTCCACCCGAGCTTGATGTTCTTCGCGGGCATGGCAGGTGTCGTGGTGTTGTGGTACGGCGGCGGCCAAGTGATCCGCGGCGCGATTTCGTTGGGCGACTTCGTCGCCTTCTCCTTTTACCTGACGCTTCTGATGTGGCCCATGATCGCGCTCGGGTGGGTCACGAACCTGTTCCAGCGAGGCTCCGCCTCGATGGGTCGGCTCAACGAGCTGTTCGAGATCGAGCCGACGATCCGGGAGCCCGAGGCCCCCGCCATCCTCGAACGTGTAACCGGCGCGATCCGGTTCGAGGAGGTCACGTTCCGCTATCCGGGGGCCGACCGCGATGTGCTCCGTTCGATCTCGCTCGAGATCGAGCCCGGGCAGACGGTCGCGATCGTCGGCGCGACCGCGAGCGGCAAGTCGACCGTCGCCCGGCTGATCCCTCGGCTCTACGATGCGACGGGCGGGGTGGTGCGCGTCGATGGCGTCGACGTCCGCGACGTCTCGCTCGCATCGCTACGAGCCGCGATCGCGTTCGTGCCGCAGGAGCCGTTCCTCTTCAGCATGCGGCTCCGTCGAAACATCGAGCTTCGACCGCGACGAGACGACGGCGACGAGCCCATTCCGGAGAAGCTGGCCCACGCGCTGGACGTGGCGCAGCTCGATCGGACCCTCGCCGTGCTCCCCGAGGGGATCGACACTCGTCTCGGCGAGCGAGGGATCAACCTCTCGGGTGGACAGAAACAGCGCGCGACGCTCGCGCGAGCGGTCTACCGGGATGCACCGATCCTGATCCTGGACGATGCGTTGTCGGCGGTGGACTCGGAGACGGAAACCAAGATCTTGCGCGCTCTGCGCGAGTACATGAGCGGCCGCACGTCGATCATCGTGTCCCACCGCGTGTCGGCCGTCCGGCACGCCGACGCCATCTTCGTCCTCGACGAGGGCGAGCTGGTCGAGCGTGGCGTGCACGACGACCTGATGGAGGCCGGAGGGGTCTATGCCCGGCTGCTCGAACGGCAGCTGTTGGAAGAAGAGCTCGAGGCGATCGAAGGGCGGCGACTCGTTTCGAGCCGGTAGCCCTCCGACCGCTCAGCGAGACTCGGACCAGAAGCCGATCATCTTGTAGACGAGCTTCGCGGCGGTGAACGCGGATGCCTCCTCGCCGCCGCGCGGGGAGAGCTCGACCACGTCGACGCCGACGACGTTGCGCTCGCGGAACACGGCCGAAAGCGCGTCCATCGCGTCCCACCAATCGCCCCCGCCGGGTTCCGGCGTACCGGTCGCCGGCATGAGCGCGGGATCGAAGAAATCGACGTCGAACGTAATGTACACGTTCTCTCCGAGCGCATCGACGAGGCGGCGTACCCAGTCGCCGCGTCGCATCTCGTGCGCATAGACGACCGTGAGATCGTGCTCGCGGATCACGTCGCGCTCCTCGATCGTCAGCGCACGGATGCCGGCGAAGACGACGTCGGACGACGTCTCCAGGACCCGTCGCGCCACGCACGCGTGATTCCAGGCCGTCCCGTGGTATCGATCCCGTAGGTCGGTGTGCGCGTCGAACTGGAGGATCGTGACGTCCCCCTCCAACCGATCGAGCCAGGCCGTCGCGGGCGCGCTCGAGACCGAGTGCTCCCCGCCCAATCCGATCACCAGACGGTCACCGGTGACGGCCAGCAGGTTATCGTAGAGCGCGCGGAGCTCGGCGATGGCCGTCTCGGGACCCGCCATCGAGAGCTCGACCGCCGGAAGCGTGCATACCCCGATCTCGTGTGGCTCGCGATCCAGCTCCTCGTCGTACCACTCGACGTATTTCGAAGCTT
>JAKSCH010000451.1 GCA_022360695.1 Gemmatimonadota bacterium | reverse complement strand
TTCGAGGAGATCGCCCGTCGCCCCGTGAAACGGTTCGACGAGACGCTGGAGGGGCTGGCGGCCGCGGAGGACGCGGGGTTCGACCCCATCAAGATCAACTGCGTCGTGATGCGGGGGCTCAACGACGGCGAGGTCGCCGAGTTCGCCGCCCGAACCCGCGAACGCCCGTGGCACGTGCGGTTCATCGAGTTGATGCCGGTGGGTCGCAACCTCCACCTGACGGATCGGTTCATCTCGACCGACGAGGTGTTGGACCGCATCCGGGCGATCGAGGACCTCGAGCCGGATCCCGGGCCCCGCGGCAACGGTCCGGCCGTCTATTACCGCTTCCCGGGTGGACGGGGAACCGTCGGCGTCATCACGCCGTTGTCGCACAACTATTGCGAACGATGCAATCGGATGCGGTTGACGGCGGACGGAAAGCTTCGAACGTGTCTGTTCGGTGACCACGAGGTGGACCTGAAGGGGCCGTTACGGACCACCGGGCGGATCGACGACGCGGTCGCGACGGCGCTCGCGGGGAAGCCGAAGCGGCACTACCTCGAGCTGGGAACCGCCGCCGGGAGCGGGGGGTTGGCCGCCCTCAGCCAAGTCGGCGGTTAGCCGTCCGTTACGCCGCGCATGACGGGGAGAGGGTTCGAGATGTCTGAAAGGCGAGACGAGAGCGCCAACGGCGGAGGACCCCGATGACCTACGAAGAGAGATTGAAGCACCGAGATCTCGTGGATAGGTCCGTGCAGCTCCGAGAGCGTCTCGCGGAGAGCGAGGGCCGGGGCCCGGTCACGCGCGGAGAGGCGCTCGAGCTCGTGGAGATCGTCGAGGAGACGCTGGCGCAGCTGAGCCCCGAGCGATGGGACCGCATCATGGAGACCATCGTCGACGAAGCGGCCCGTCGGGCCGGCGCGTTGGCCATCGCGAAATAGCGTCGACGACCGCGCAACCCGGGAAAACCGCTCCATCGACCCACGCCGCGCCGCCGCGCCGCCACGCCCTCGAGTGCCGACCGCACATTGCGTTGAGCGACGAATCACGCCAAGCTCCCCCGTCGCCATAGCACCCACGGGGCGATCGGGTCGGGTGGAGCCATGTGTGGAATCGTAGGGTTCGTCGATACCGCGGGGCGCGATCCGGACGGGCTGCATGAGCTGGCCCGTGCGATGGCGCACCGGATTCGACACCGGGGGCCGGATGACCAGGGGACCTGGTCTACGTCGATCTCCGACCGGACGACCGTCGTGTTCGGCCACCGACGCCTTTCCATCCTCGACACGTCGAAGCTGGGCCACCAACCCATGCGTTCGCGCAGCGGGCGCTTCACGATCACGTACAACGGCGAGATCTACAACTTCCGGGCGCTCCAGACCGAGCTGAAACGAGCCGGTCACGAGTTCCGGGGCGGCAGCGACACCGAGGTCCTGCTCGCCGCCGTCGAGGAGTGGGGCGTCATGGCCGCCGTCCAACGCTTCGTCGGGATGTTCGCCTTCGGCTTGTGGGACGAGTCCGAGAAGGCGCTCTATCTCGTGCGGGATCGACTCGGTATCAAGCCCCTCTACCAGGGGCGCATCGGCGACACCTTCGCGTTCACGTCCGAGTTGCACGCGCTCACCGCGCACCCCGACTTCCACGCCGACGTGGATCCCGAGGCGCTGGCCCTCTACTTCCAGTATCTGTGCGTCCCGGCGCCGTATTCGATCCTGCGCGGCGTAGAGAAGGTCTCGCCGGGAGAGATGGTCGTATACCGACCGCTCGAAGGCTCTCTCGTCCGCAGGAGATACTGGGATCTGACCGAGGTCATGGTTCGCGGCGCGCGCGAACCCTTCGCGGGGAGTCGCGGCGAAGCGATCGACGCGCTCGAGGAGCTGATCTTCGACGCGGTGGTGGGACGCATGGAGTCGGACGTCCCGTTGGGGGCCCTCCTGTCGGGCGGGATCGACTCGACCGCGGTCGTCGCCGCGATCGCGCACAAGGCGGGCGGCGCATCGCTGCGCACGTTCTCGATCGGCTCCGATGATCCGGGCCAGGACGAGTCGGAGGCGGCCGCCAGGGTCGCGGGCCACCTCGGAACGGAGCACATGGAGCTCCGCGCGACGGGTCAGCAGGCCATCGACACCGTACCGTATCTCGCCACGATGTACGATGAGCCGTTCGCGGACTCGTCGCAGGTGCCGACCTACCTGGTCTCCAAGCTCGCGCGTGAGCACGTGACGGTCGCGCTGTCCGGAGACGGTGGGGACGAGCAGTTCTACGGGTACGATCGATACGCGGTCGGTGAGCGAACGTGGCCGCGCATCGATGGGCTGCCGCGGTCGCTGCGTCGCGCCCTGGGCGGGGTGATCCGAAAGGTGCCGCTCGGCGCCTGGGATCCGGTCACCACGCTCGCGGCGAAGGCGGGATGGCTCGAGTCACGTCGTGGCCGCACGGGTCAGAGCGTGCACACGCTCGGGTATCTTCTCCAGTGCGACGATCACTTCGATCTCTGGCGCGAGATCGTCTCGATCTGGCGAGACCCTTCCGCGCTCGTCCGCACACCGCTCGTCATGTGGCCTCCGGACGCCGATACCGATGGCGTCGACCTCGGGGTCGCCAAGAACATGATGCTGATGGATGGGTTGCTCTACCTCCCCGACGACGTCCTGACGAAGGTGGATCGGGCGAGTATGAACGTGAGCCTCGAGGTCCGGGTCCCGTTGCTCGATCACCGGATCGTCGAGTTCAGCTCCGCGTTGCCGCTCGATTACCGGCGGCAGGGTGATGTCCGGAAGCTGCTTCTTCGCGACTTCGTGTATCGGCACGTGCCGGCCGAGCTCGTCGACCGGCCGAAGCGCGGATTCGGCGTCTCGCTCGCCGACTGGCTCCGCGGTCCGTTGCGCGACTGGGCCGAGCCGCTGCTCGAGCGCTCGGCGCTCGAAAGCGTGGGTATACGACCGGAGCCCGTACGACGTGCGTGGGACCAACACCTCGGGGGTGGTCGCAACTGGGAGCACCGGCTCTGGACGGTGCTCATGTTCCAGGGGTGGCGCGCCGAGTCTCCGGCCGCGCCGGCGCGGGCCTAGTGCGCGGCGGAACCGCAGCGTCTAGCGTCGTTTCCCGGTAGGGTTCGCCGACGGCTCACCGAGGGCCAGACGCGTCTTGCGTACGGCCCTCCGAACGAGCTCCTGCGTCTCGTACACGATCGGCTCCCAGGCGCGAACGCGTGCCCCCTCCAGGGTCCGCTCGTAGCCGAACCGATCCAGCCACCCGCCGGCGACGGCCTCGTAGATGCGCCGATCCTTGTCGGACATCCGGGTCTTCCACTTGTCGTAGTTGCGACGCCAGGGGCCGTCGGAGATGTCCTCGACGAGACGCTCGATCCGACCGGGCTCCAACGGGCGTTCGAGAAAGACGCTCAACTCGGTGGCGACGGTCTCGGGGTCGCGGAGCAAGTCTTCGTATCGAAACTCCCAGTATCGCCTCGGATCGAGGGTTTCACGGAAGGTCGTGATTCGGCGATAGGTCTCGACCCAGAGCCGGGCGTTCGCGTACCAGCTGGTTTGGCCCCAGGGCTGCTCCATCATGGATAGGGCGACGTCGCGACCATCGCGGACCACACACAGGTACTTCGCTTCGGCCGGGTAGAGCGTCGCGAGCGTCTCGAGCTCGCGATAGAACCCCGGGTCCTTGCTG
>JAKSCH010000406.1 GCA_022360695.1 Gemmatimonadota bacterium | reverse complement strand
GGACTTTTGATGCACCACACTAGACGCGCATCTCTCGGCGTGGATGTCGCCCGCTCTCGTAACAATCCTACGTAGCAGTCGTGAACCACTTGCGCTCGCGTTCGTCCTCCCGGACGTCGAGACGATGATGGTCGGGTTGGATCGGACGCTCGGTGTCCTCCCCATGGGGTATTCGCTGCGGACCGGTCTGCTGACGTATGCCGGGGTCCCGAGCGATCTCGCGGTGCCGGCGGCCACGCTGGGACTCGGCCTCGTGCTGGCGGGGATCGCCTTGCGCTGGGGACGCGTCTCACGCCGGTAGCGCCTGGCGCGAGCCCGTCCGACCGCGCCCGCTACGCACCAACAGCTCTCCGTAGCAGCTCATCAGCGAGCGGAAGTGGTCGCCCGCCGTGTGGATGCGTCGCTCCGCAACGCGGCGCACGGCGGCGCGATCGATCTTCGACAACCGATCCAGCAGCTGCACGATCGCGGCGGCGCAGCCTTCGACGTCTCCGGCTCGGTACGTGTTCGCGTAGCTCGGCTCCACCAGATCCGCGGCCGCGCCGGCGTCGGGCGTCACGACGGGGAGCCCCACCGCTACGGCCTCGGCCACCGCCAGACCGAACGTCTCGGCCGCGGACCCGTGTAGAAACGCATCGGCGCTCGCGAGCGCGCGGGCCAACCGCTCGCGGTCGCGGACGAACCCGGCCACGTGCACGCCCGACCCCCGTGAGGCCCGGCGGTCCACCCACGCGCGAAGCGGTCCATCGCCGAACAGCACGAGTCCGAGCGCGCGCTCGCGACGCGCTACGCGTACGGCGTCGATCATGGTTCCGACGCGCTTCTCCGGGTGGTGTCGGCTGACCGCCACCAACAGGCGCGCGTTCTCGCCGAGACCGCATCGGGCGAGCAGCTCTCGCCGTAGTGCCGAATCTCGCTCGGTGCTCGCGAAGCGGGCGCGGGCGATCCCGAGCGGGACGACGCGCGTGTTCTGGACGCCGAAGCGGCGGAGGCGATCCGAGTGCCACGTGCTCCCGACGACGGTCACGTCGAACCGCGCGCTCAACCGGCGCATGCGCCGCCAGTACCAGCCGCACCATCTGTGGATCCGGTCCTCGTCGACCCCGGGAAGGAGCGTCTCGGGGTAGACGGCGACCGGATCCTGGTGGAGGACGAGACTCCTGACCGGCGAGCCGCTCCAGCGGGCGCAGACGGCACCGGCCGACCACGGCGATGAGCACTCGAGCACGTCGGGCTGCTCCCGCTCGAGTACCGCGCGGATCGGAGCGCGTCTCGCGAAGACGTGGTACCGACGGTCCAGCGGGAGTCGCGGAGACCGCACCCAGACGATCCGGCCCCCCGGCCGCAGTTCCTCGCCGTCGCGGGGACCGGGCGCCACGACGACCACTTCGTGACCCGATGTCGCGACGCTCCCGACCTTCTGATCGATGTAGGTGCGGACACCCCCACCGGCTTCCGCGTAGAGCTCCGCGACGTCGACGACCTTCATCTGCTCGGGGCTTCGTCGCGGTCAGGCCGCGTGATCGAAGACCGGGACCTCGGCGACCTCCCGGTAGTCGTCGAGCAGACGATCGAAGACGTTCGTCCAGCTTCGTCGTCCGGCGGCGGTCCGGGCTCCGAGCGAGAGACGCCGTCGGAGCCCGCGGTCGGCCAGGACGCGAGCGACGGCGCGGCCGTAGGCGCCGGCGTCGCGGGGCTCGGCCAGGAGACTGTTCTCCTCGTGACGCGCGAAGTCCGTGACGCCACCCGCGCCGACCGCGACGCAGGCGAGACCCGACGCCATGCCTTCGAGCAGACAGTTGCCGAACGTCTCGGTGGAAGAAGGAAAGAGCAGAACGTCGGCCGAGGCGTATGCGGTGGCGAGCTCCTGCCCTTCGAGCGGCCCCGTCATGTGCGCGTCCGGGAGCTCGTGCGCGCGGATCTCGTTCTCCATCAGCCCGTCTCCGACGAAGACGAGCTTGGCCCCGAATCGCGAAGCGCCGAGCCCCGCCCACGCGCGGAGCAACACGTCGAGGTCCTTCTCCGGCGCCAGACGACCCACGTACGTCACGAGCGTGTCGTCCGGGCCGGCGCCGAACCGGGCGCGATACTCATCGCTTCGAAAGCGTGGGTGGAAACGGTGCGTGTCCACGCCACGCGACCAGATGCCCGTGTGCGTGACGCCGCGACGATTCAAGTGAGCCTCGTAGGGCCGAGACGGACACAACACGCGTCCCGCTCTGCCGTAGAACCGCCTCAGGTAAGCCCAACCCGGCTTCATCACGAGCCCCAACCGGTAAAGCGACGAGTACTTCTCGTAATCGGTGTGCGCCGACGCGATCAGCGGGACGCCGAGGCGACGCGCCGCCCAGGAGCCGACTCGCCCCATGGGGAACTCGGTCGCGACGTGGATGATGTCCGGGGCGAAGCCCCTCAGGTCGGAGAGCACGTCCGCTCGACGGGGGAACCCCCAGCTGATGGACCGGTCGATCGCGAGTGGACGACCGGGTGAGCGGTGGACCTCCGGTCGATCTTCGAAGTCGCCCGGCAACTGCGGCGTATAGACGCGCGTCTGGTGACCCATCGTCCCGAGTCCATCGACCGTCCGCATCAGGGTGCACGACACGCCGCTCAGCTTTGGCCAATAGACTTCCGAGAAATACGCGATTCGCAACCGACACCTCCCTCGAAGGACCCCTGCCCTGACGGGCGCACGCCCAAAGCGATCGAGTTTCCCGGGACTGGATGGTAGACGCCCGTTGTCGCAACGAGACGAACGGCATGCGACAGTCCGGTAAGGGGAGCGAAGTCGAGTCCGTGACGGTCGTCACGGGTCCCGGCCCGGCGTGAACTCGGACAGGTACAAGCCGAGATCGCCGTGTCGCGTTCGCGTCTTCACCATCACGATCTGGTGCGGCGCTTCGGCGTGTATGTAGATGCGTGCCTGCGCCTCCGGGCTGAAGAT
>JAKSCH010000166.1 GCA_022360695.1 Gemmatimonadota bacterium | reverse complement strand
TACAACACGCTCGGCGCCCTGATCGAGATCGCGTCGGGACGGCTCCTCGAGGCTCGACTCGAGGAGACGATCTACGAGCCGCTCGGGATGGTCGACAGCTACAACCACCGGGCGGACCACCCTCTCGACGACAAGCTCGGTCGCATGGGCGCCGTGTACTACGGACGCGACAGCGACGGAGAGTGGCGGCCGGGCGGCACCCCCGGAGGTCCGGTGGCCTTCCCGTTCGCCCGCGCCTCCGGTGGAATGATCTCGACCGCCTACGACTACGCGATCTTCGGGCAGATGTTCTTGAACGGGGGCGAGTACGGCGGCGCTCGGATCCTCCGGCCCGAGACGGTCGAGCTCATGACCTCGCCCAAGATCCACATCTCGGGCGAAGGCGATGAGGCCAGCTACTACGGGTACGGCTGGCGCCTGGGGGATGGCGCGTTCGGGCATGGTGGCTCGGATGGCACCAACGCCTGGATCGACCCCGAGCGTCAGATCATCGGGCTGGTGTTCACGCAGACACCGAGCGGGAACAACCCGCTCGAGCGCTTCCGCGAACTGGTGAATCTCGCCGTCGAAGACCGGTAGCTCGACGTGACGCCGACGCGGCGGGGCTTTCTGACGCGACTCGCGAGCGCGCTCTCGGGTCTGCTCGCGGCTCGAGCTCGCGGTTCCGGGGCCACCGCCGCGTTCGCGACTCCGTCGAGCGCCACGACGCGGATCGAGCTCGGACGGCCCGAGAGAGCCCGTCGGCTCGACCCGACCCTGCTCCGCGCCGTGGGTCACGCCGTGCTGCCCGAGGAGCTCGGCGACGACGGGCGGGATCGCGCCGTCGCGTCGTTCGAGAGCTGGCTGGCCGGGTTCCGTCCCGAGGCCGAGGGGCGACACCCGTACGGCGGCTGGGTCATACCGATCGGGCCCGGCGATCCCGAGCCTCGTTGGACCCGCCAGCTCCGCGCGCTCGATGACGCGGCTCGAAGCGACGGACCGGGGTTCGCATCTCGATCCGTCGGCGAGCGACGCCGCATGATCGAGGCGCAACTCGGTGGGGCGGCGTCCGATCTCCCGTCGCCGGCCGAAGCGGAGCACATCGCGGTCGGGGTGATGGCGCACTACTTCCGATCGCGGGAGGCCAACGACCGGTGCTTCGGTCGCGCCATCGACAAGCTGAGCTGTCGCTCGATCCATACGGCCGGCGAGCCGCCACCGCCGGTCTCCGGGTAGGGGCGGGCCTGATGACGAGGCGGATCGAGAGCGACGTCTGCATCATCGGGTCGGGGATCACCGCGATCCTCACCGCGCAGCGACTCACGGAGCTCGCCGACGCGACCATCGTCATGGTCGAGGCCGGCGGCTGGACCACACCGTTTCGCGAGCGTCTCCAGCGCCGTCGTCGCATGATCGAGTACGGCGAGAACCCGTGGATCGACGACCACATCGAGGATCAGACCGGCGAAGGTCTCATGTACCGATCGATGGTGGTCGGTGGGTGCGCGATGCACTGGGATGGCGCTACGCCGCGGTTCTCACCCGAGGACTTTCGGCAACGCTCGCTGTACGGCGTCGGGACGGACTGGCCCATCGCGTACGACGATCTCGAGCCGTACTACGCCGACTTCGAGCGACGGATCGGTGTGGCCGGCGAGCCGGGTCCCCAGGAGTACGATCCTCGCTCGGGCCCCTACCCGATGCCGCCGCTACCGCTCTCCTACAACCTCGCCCGGTTGAAGGAATGGGGCGAAAGCGCCGATATCCCGTTCTGGACCCAGCCGTGGGCCAAGGCCACGACCGAAGACCACGGACGAGCGATCTGCCGTCGCTGCGATACGTGTCACGTCTGCCCGACCGGAGCGAAGTACACCCCCGACGTGACGCTCCGCGCCTTGATCGATGCGGGTCGCCTCGACCTTCACACGCACACGCTCGTTCGCCGGCTGGAGCTGGCCGAGGACGGCGAGACGATCGAGCATGCCGTGGCCGTCGATCGGAACGCGCCGGAGGAACCGGTCGAGTTTCGCGCATCGACCTTCATCCTCGCAGCCGGCTACGCGTGGAGCCCGCACCTGCTGCTTCTCTCGGCGAACGGGCGGTTCCCGGATGGGTTGGCCAACCGCTCGGGCCTCGTCGGCAAGTACATGACGGGACACCCGTACATGGATGCTTACGTCGATCTCCCGCTCGAGCTCTACCCCGGGATGTTCGCGACGAACTCGCTGCTCTCGCGAAAGCACGCGAGCCCGGGACCACTCGATCGATACGTCCGGCACGACCTGCGGATCTGGGAGGCGACGTCCCGACGCGGGCCTCGGCTCCGCGACGAGACGGGGCGCGTGCTGTTCGGCGATGAGGTGCTCGCGGATTGGCGAGCGAGATCGAAACGCGCCGTGGCGCGGCTCCGGAGCTACTACGACGTCGTGCCGGATCGAGAGAGCTCGCTGACGCTCGACCCGAGCGCGCGCAACCGGTGGGGCGACCCGCTCCCGAAGATCGCGTTTCGTGACGCGGAGGAGTCGATCGCGCTCCGCGATCACACGCACGCATCGATCGGTGCCGTGTTCGAGCGCATGGCGCGGGCCGGGGACGGATCCCTGCTGTCGACCAGCGTGAGCTACACGATGGAGCACCCCGGTGGCGGGTGTCGCATGGGCGACGACCCATCGACGAGCGTCACCGACTCCTATGGCCGAACCCACGACCACGAGAACCTGTTCGTGATCGGAGCCCCGACGCTCGTTTCGGGCGGGTGCGCCAACGGAACGCCGACGTTCAGCGCCTTGTCGCTCCGATCCGCCGAGGAGATCGCACGCGGCTTCTCGGCGCGGCGATAATCGATTGGCTCCCCACGCGCGACGTTCCATCGTGGCCCATCCAAGAGAAAGGGCATCCGGTGGATTTCTTCGAGTTCGTGACCGTGATGGTCTCGATTATCCTGGGACTCGGTCCACCGTCCTGTCTGGCAGCGCGCACAAGTGCGAGGGCATTCTCCCCGGTCTCCAACACGCGGGCTAGCATATAGAGATAGAACGAGACCGCGAAACGCTTCTCCCGTAGCCGGGCCATGATCTCCGCGTCCCCAACGAGAACAGGCATATCCAAGTGCGGTTGCCGACGCCGGATCTCAGCGACTGTAGGTACTGCTGCTTGTCCTGTCTGTTCTTGCGGGTCGAAGTACCACGGCCCACCAAGCTCACTCGCTCGAGATACGACGTCACGGCTAGCGGCCCTGTAATCCTCGGCCTGCTCCTCGGAGTCGATCACGACGTTCTTCCACCGAACGAGCACGTCCCGGAGATCGACGTCATCAATAACCCGCAACCGGCCAGCCGCTATCACCGCGTCGAGCGTACCATCTCGTGACGTGAACGTACGAGGGTTGTTGACGGCGGCTGGGTAGGAGCGATCAGGCGGGGCATCGTAGTCTCCGGCATCGTGTAGATCGAGCAGATTGCTGATGCCACGAGCCTGATCTTCGAGTTGACGATGGACATTCGCCAGTTGTTCTAGGTTCGCTACGAAGTCCGTTTCGAGGCCGCGTAGAATCTCCCTCTCCTCGGCGCGGTCCTGTCGGCCCTCCCACCACGCTTGCCCGGCGAGCGCAAGGAGGATCGAGAGGATGATGATCACGCCTTCGGCCACGAGCCTGGGCCATGGGATCTCTCGCTTCATACCCAACCGTCGCTTGAGTTATCGATCAAGGTTGAGACATGTCACATAACGCCCTGGCCACTGGCGACGCCGCGCGTAGCGCGGTGTTCGCGGAGGGCCGTAGGCCCGCAGCCGTCGGTGGACCTGTTAGCTGCTGTGCCCCGCCGACCCAGCTAGCGCGGTCTTCAGCGTCCACCCCAGACGACTACTCCTCGTCCACGAATTCTACACCATACCTGCCCGCGATCTCACGGTACCCATCTGGGTCGGCGGCCATCTCGTCGAACATCTTCTCGATCCCGGCCGGAGCGAACCAGATCAACATCGTTGCGTCCGAATCCGACTCGTTCTTGAAGTTGTGGGGCACGCCGCGCGGTACATGGAGGAACGCTCCGCCTTCCACCTCTTCGCGTTGCCCGTCGACCCAGAACGTCACGCGCCCGTCGAGGACGTAGAAGCCCTCTTCTTCACGGGTCTGGATGTGTGGCGGAGGGCCGCCCCCGGGTGGGATGAGCGCGTGCATCATGAAGTACGTGGCGTTCGTCTCCGCACCTGTAGCCAAGTAGCGGTAGACATCACCTGCCGCGTGGACCGTCCGCTTGTCATCGCGAGCGTGAAGGATCTTCGGTGAGGACATCTATTATTCTCCTGCGCAGGGTCCAGGTCGGACCTGCCCTAAGGTTCGAGGTATTGCTGCTAACGTCCCGGCCACTGGTGACGCGCGCCGTAGGCGCGTGTTCGCGGAGGCCGCGCCAGCGGCCGCCAGTGGACCCGTATACGACCAGCATGGTTGACCGTGTCGTCCTCAGGGCGATCGCCGACGCTGAATTCGACCGCGCAGTCGAGATCGACAAGAAGTACCTGAGCGCCGGTCGTGCGACGTTAACCCGGTGGCGGTCCTGGTGCCCTGAGCTCTTTCACGGCGCCCACGTTGACGGCGCACTTGTCGGCGTCTGCTATCCGCGGCCGTCTGACGAAGAGACCCTGACCCTCGAAGGGATCGCCGTGGTGTTCGAGCGCTGGCGACAAGGCATTAGCAGTGCCCTCCTTCGTGACTTCGAGGCAGCCACGGCGCGGGCCGGCTTCAGGCGGATCGACCTTGGTTCGGCGCCGGACGGCCCGACTGAAGGATTCCACCTGAAGAACGGTTACCAAGCGGTGCAAATCGTTCTCTCTCTAGGGCACCGCGGAGCCACGACCAACCAACAGGATCTCCCGAGACAACCAGAGGAGATCTCCGAGGACGGCGGCGTTGTCAGGCTCAGGTTCAACGTGGAGGAGTACCTGCCTGCGTTTCGGGACGAGCTTCGAGACGCGTGTGAGGCGCAGGACGCAATCTTCATCTTCGCGAAGACCGTAGGTTCGTAGCCCGCGGTCTGCCCGCGCTTAACACGAGGCAATTTCAAACTAGCGACCTTTTTGCGAAAAGGCGTTTCAGGCGGTCGCATGTCGGACCGGGATGAGGTCGGCGTATACGAACCCTTCGCGCTCGACGATCTCGCCGACCTCGACCTCGAGCGAGGTCTCGAGCATGGGCCCGGCCGTCACGCAGGTGTGGAACTCGCCGCGCTCCCCGCACGGATCGACGTCCGGCGGGAGCCGGTCGAGCAACTCTCGGTCGAAGCGGCGGCCGACGAGCGCACGGTCGAGCCGGCTCGGGTCGAGGCTGGTCACGTAGGCCTCGACCCCCGCCTCGAGCATCTCGGCGGCCAGCTCTTCCGTGTCACGCCCCCAGAGCGGGAAGCGCGACGAGACCCCGGACTCGGCGAGCAGGTCGAGTCGATACTGACGGACGTCTTCCAGGAACAGATCTCCGAAGACCATCGTGGCCCCCCGCGCGGCGGCCGCGCGCACGATCGGTCGGACGGCGCGCTCGTAGTCGGCGTTCGAGCACGGATACGGGAGCTCGATGGTCTCGAGCGGCAGTCCGACGGCCTCGGCCTGGGCTTCGAGCAGCGCGGTGCGCGTCCCGTGGATGGCGACCCGCGAGAACGCGGGCGTCACGGTCGAGATCAGTCGCTCGACGACGACGTCGGCGGCCTCGCGGAGCACCTTCAACGCCCAGGCGCTGTCCTTCCCGGTGCTCCACCACACCCAGGCGGGCTCCACGCGTCGGCCCTCGCCGGTCGTCGTCAGGGAGTACCGACGATGCGGAGAAACGCGGGATCGTCGTGGAC
>JAKSCH010000003.1 GCA_022360695.1 Gemmatimonadota bacterium | reverse complement strand
CGCCCGCGAGCTCGGGCGCCGCCTCCGTGTCGAAGAACGGACCCACGAGTCGGAGGCAGTCCTCCGTTACGAGCACCTGCCCGGTCGGAGCTTGCGCCGCGAGTCGTGCGCTCCGCTCCGCCGGTCCGCCTACCACCCGATAGGGGCTGCCGGCGGTGTCGTCGGGGCGGACGACGGCACGTCCCGTGTCCACCCCGCAGCGCATTCCGAGTCCGTCGCGCGCCGCCCCGGCGGTCGCGATCACGTCTTCGATTCGACCGCACACTTCGCGGGCGGCTCGAACGGCTCGCACCGCATCGTCCTCGTACGTCGTCGGGATGCCGAACAGCCCCTCCAGCATCTCGCCCGTGTTCAGATTCGCGACGCCGCCGTGCGAGCGGACGACATCTTCGATGGCGATCCGGCACGCCTCCACCAGTCGATCCGACTCGTCGGGCGACAGCGACTCGGCCAGCACGCTGCGTCCGGCCAGCTCGGCCCTGAGGATGGCGGCCTGACGCCGCTCGCCCTCGGCCGCGAGCGTCGCCGTGGGCGGCTCGCCCCCCGGCACGTCCGTGGGCTCGGGGTCGTCCGACTCGGCTTCTCGCGCCGCGCCGCCGCCGATCGCCGCGAGCGCGTCGGCGACTTCGGTCGCGCTTTGTGGGCGCTCCCCGGGGTCCTTGGAGAGACAACGTCCCACGAGGTCCGAGAACGAGGGCGGAGTCTCGGGCAGCAAGTCGACGAGGGCGGGTGGATCGAGCTCCGATATCCCGTGAAGCACGGCTGCCGCATCGAGCCCGACGAAGGGTCGCTCGCCGCTCGTGAGCTCGTAGAGCACCACGCCCAGCGCCCAAACATCCGCCCGTCCGTCCGCTTCCCGACGCCGTACCTGCTCCGGGCTCATGTACGCGACGGTCCCGAGCGCCGCGCCTTCGCCCGTCAGGTCGACCCCGGTCATCTTGGCGATGCCGAAGTCGAGGATCTTCACCGTTCCATCATCGGTAACGAACAGGTTCGCCGGCTTGATGTCGCGGTGAACGATCCCGGCCGCGTGCGCCGCGGCCAGCCCGCGGGCCACCTGGGCGCCGATCGCGGCGGCTTCCTCCGCCGGGAGTCTCGCGTCGGTGGCCATCAGCTTGCTCAGCGTCTTCCCCTCATAGAGCGGCATGGCGATGAACGACCGGCCATCGTCGAGGGTCGTGACTTCATAGATCGTGCAGATGTTGGGGTGATCCAGGCGCGCGACGTTCCTCGCCTCCTGGAGAAAGCGGCGGGCCGCGTCGTCGCTGGCGTCCAGGCGTGGCGGCAAGAACTTGAGTGCCACCAGCCGGTCGAGGGTCGTGTCGCGCGCGCGGTAGATGACGCCCATGCCGCCCTCGGCCAGCCGCTCGAGTATCGCGAAACGACCGACCACTTGGCCGTCGGCGACCGGGGCGGGTTGGGACGACGCCTGCTCGGTGGCAGGAGTGGCGGTCACCCCGCCCGGGCCGAGGTCGAACACCCACGCGATCACCACCGCGATGGGAAACCCGATCGCGACGAGCGCGATGACCAGCGTATCCGTCCAGGCGGGGAGCCCGAGTCCCTCCTCGACCACGTTCGAGACCTCGATCGCGCCCCAACCGACGACGGCGTACGCGATTGCAACTTGAACGACCTTGCGCCGTCTGAGCTCGCTCCAAAACCGCATCGCTCTTCGGTCTGTCATGGCAGGGACGTCACACCCCGTCTCTCCCGGGCGTCCAGCACGTTCCCGGAGCCGTCGTCGACGGCGGTTGGTGACGCTACGCACCGGGTTTCCGGTCGCGTGGGGCAGGACGTGAAATCCGAAGGGAGGCAACTCCCGTGTGGGCTCAAATCCCACCCCCGGCATTGGAAGTGGTTGTGAGGCGGGCGCCTGACCACAGGGATCGCCGGTGGATCTCGTGGATGAATTTCTTCACGCCGCTCCTCCCGAAAACACCGGACACGCGCGCAAAGCTAGGCTCCCGGACCGCCTCAGACCACGGAATCGTCGGCCAGGCACTGCTCTGAGATCGCACCCCACCGCGCACACAGCCGAGGTGTCGCGACGGTACGCCCTTCGCGTGACAGCGTGCACTCCCTAGCTCGCCTCGGCTGGTGGCCGATCGGAAGGGCTGTCGTACGACGCGCTGAGCGATCGTGTGCGGCGTCTCGACCCCGGTCGGGCCGAGGAGATACCGACCGCGACCGGT
>JAKSCH010000487.1 GCA_022360695.1 Gemmatimonadota bacterium | reverse complement strand
CCGCGCTACGCGCGGCGTCGGCAGTGGCCGGGACGTTAGCTGACATGGCCTTGAGCTGATAACCGGGGCACGTGTTTCGTGACGTCGCTCGACGGGGACGCGGTGATCGGGCGACCCGCCGAGTTGTCCGTCCAGATATGAAGCGCGGCGGGGCACGACCCCGGGCAGGTGTCGGGGTCGTTGTTGGAGATGAGAGCCGTGGTCCATGGGCACGGATTGAAGTTGGTTCCGATCGAACCCTTGAGGGCGTATCGGCCGCAGCCTTCGATCTGAGTCGAAGGAGGTTTTGATCCGAAAGCAGGGCAGAGGGGCTGTCGGTGGCGGTGGTAAATGTCCCACTTCTGACGGTCGAAAATGTCCCATCTCGACCCGTAGGCTGCGAGCGGCGTTAGGCTGACGCGCACGCTACCAGCCTCGAGATCAGCTTGGCGTCTCCACCTCAGGGGCGGGAGGCGCCGGTGTTCGGATGGGAGCGACACGTGCAGCTCAGACACTACCTGGAAGAAGGCTACACGCAGACGGAGATCGCGAAGGAGCTGGGGATCGACCGGCGGACGATTTACCGCTGGATCAAGAGCGGGGATCTGGATCGAGAGCTGAGTCCTGAGACCGTGAAGTACGGCCCCCGACCGCCGGTCCCCCACAAGCTGGACCCGTACAAGTCGATCATCCGCCAGCGGCTCGCTGACTACCCGGAGCTCACGGCGGTCCGGCTGCTGGCGGAGATCAAGGCGGCCGGGTATCCGGGCGGGTACACGCAGCTCAAGGAGTACGTGCGGCGGGTGAGACCGAAGCCGCCGCCGGAGCCGGTGGTCAGGTTCGAGACGCCGCCGGGGAAGCAGGCTCAGGTCGACTTCGCCCACTTCCGCTTCCCGTGGGGGCGACGGTACGTGTGCCTCGTGGTGCTCGGCTACTCGCGCTACAAGTGGCTGCAGTACTACCCGCGGCAGGACATGCGGACGCTGTACGTGGGGCTCGAGGCCGCGTTCCGGTTCTTCGGCGGCGTGCCGCGCGAGCTTCTGTTCGACCAGATGAAGAGCGTGATCACCAAGGATCTCCGGCCCGAGGGTGGCCGACTCATGGAGAACGCCGAGTTCCTCCGCTTCTGTGCACACTGGGGCTTCCGTCCCCGGGCCTGCCGACCTTACCGGGCGCAGACGAAGGGGAAGGTCGAGCGTCCGATCAGCTACGTGAGGCGGAGCTTCGTGTACGGACGCGAGTTCCTGGGCGACTCCGACCTGAACGCCCGCGCCCTCAGGTGGCTCGAGACGGTGGCCAACGTCCGGGACCACAGGACGACCCAGGAGCGGCCCGTCGACCGGCTCGAGCGCGACGAGCGGGCGAAGCTCCTGCCACTCGCGGCCCGGCCCTACCGGTCCCTCGTGCTGCCCTTGGAACGCGAGAAGAAGCGGCGCAGGAGGCCGGTGACGCCGGTGCCGAGGATCGAGGTCGAGCGCCGAGCGCTCAAGACCTACAGCCGGCTCGCCGGAGGTGCGCCGTGAAGGCGGCCGCCAAGCGCTCACGGCGCGATACGATCCGTGCCCAGCTCGCCGATCTCAAGATGCCCGGGGCGCTGGAGGCGCTCGACGAGGTCCTTTCGGGCGTGGACGGAGGTGGGCTCACACCCACCGAGGCGATCGAGACCCTCTTGGGAGCCCAGATCACGCTCCGCAACAACCGGCGCCTCCAGGCCGCCATGCGCTCCTCCAGGCTCCCCGCCGTGAAGACGCTGGCCGACTTCGACTTCTCCTTCCAGCCCTCGATCAAGCGCGAGCAGATCGACAGCCTGCACGAGCTCGGCTTTGTCGAGCGCAAGGAGAACGTGATCTTCCTGGGACCACTCGGGGTCGGGAAGACCCACTTGGCCATCAGCCTGGCCATCGCCTCGGCCGAGAGCGGGCGGCGCGTCTACTACGGCACCCTGGCCGACCTCATCACCTCGCTCGAGGAGGCACAGGCCGCGGGGACCCTGAAGCAGCGCCTCAAGGTCCTCACCCACCCCTCACTCCTCGTCGTCGACGAGATCGGCTACCTGCCCGTCGCCCCGACCGGCGCCATGCTCTTCTTCCAGCTCATGAGCCGCCGCTACGAGCGCGCCTCCACCGTGCTGACGTCCAACAAGCCGTTCGAAGAGTGGGGCGACGTCTTCGGCGATGACGTCATGGCGGCTGCCCTCATCGACCGGCTGCTCCACCACTGCCACATCGTCAACATCCGCGGCAACAGCTACCGGATGAGGCAGCACTCGGAGCTGTGGCAGGCCCTTCAGACCCCAGATCTCGAGGAGGCGAAGACGACCTGAGGCCCGTCACCTCCGTGGGACTTTTTCAGCCGCCACATATGGGACATTTTCGGCCGGCGTTGACACCGATCCCGCGGCGGGTGGAACGCTCCACCTCTGAGAGGAACGTAGCCGAGTCTACTCCCCTCGAACCGGCGGCCTCGGCGTTGGCCCAAAGGGAACGAGCACCGCGTCTTCTTG
>JAKSCH010000323.1 GCA_022360695.1 Gemmatimonadota bacterium | reverse complement strand
TCGCGAGCACTCGTGCGCCCTCCTCGATCATTACCGCGTCGCGGAGCGCGTCGGCGAGCGGGAGCAGATACCGCTCGCGGAACTCGTGTCCCGTCATCATGTCCGCCGCGTCCGCATCGGGCCGGGCGAGTCGCGCGCCCGCCGGCCCCGTGTTGTACCCGAACGGCGTGAACAGACGAACGCAGCCCCACGAGCGCACGTGCGCCCCGACGCGGTCCGCTTCGAGCACGACCGTACGAAGCCCGTTTTCGCGGGCGCGGGCGGCGGCTTCGAGGCCGACCGGTCCCGCGCCGATGATGGCGAGGTCCCACGGTTCTCCGTTCAATCGAATCCTCCGGGCTTCCCGTGCTTCGTCGGTCAACCTACTCTCTCCCGATGAACGATCGCGAGATCGAGCCCCCCACTGACGAGCCGTACCGCGGAGAGTTCGACGGGTGGCTCACGAACCTCCTGTGGCCGGTCACCGGCTGGCTGATGACGAACCTGATCGCGGCGCCGCTCGTGATCCTCTTCTTCGGCGTGCTCAATCGAACGTGCGTGTACGGACGGAGCCGGATACCGCTCGAGAAGAACACCCTCTTGATCTCCAATCATCAATCGATGATCGACTCCTTTCCGATCGGCTACGCGGCGTTTTTTCCTCAGAACGCGCTACGGCCGTCCCTCCAACCATGGAATCCCGCCGCGCAAGAGAACTTCTTCAAGAACAAGCTCATGGCCTGGGTGTTCCAGCAGTTCAAGTGCATCCCGGTTCGCCCCGGTCGTCGGGACGTGAAAGCGATCAACCGATCCGTTCGAGCGCTGCGCGATGGCACCATGATCCTGTTCCCCGAGGGCACGCGCTCGCGCGATGGCACCATCGGGTCCGGTCGGCCCGGGGCGGGGATGGTCATCTTCGGCACGCGACCGAAGGTCGTGCCGGTGACGATCCGCGGCATGGACGCCGTGCTTCCCATCGGCGCGCGGGTGCCGCGTATCGGCAAGCGGATCTCGATCTACTTCGGCGAGCCCATCGATTACGCGGATCTGGCGGACTTGCCTCGGAATCGCGAGAACGCCCAGACGATCGTCGATCGAGTCATGGACCGCGTGCGGTTTCAGCGTCGCGTCCTGGACCGACTCGAAGCGGAGCCGACACGTTCCGGGTGACTGGACTTTCGAGACCCGACGTCGCATCCTCCCGCGCATGTCCATCACGCTCTATTACATCATGATCACGCTGCTCCTCGGCGTCCTCGTGGGGGTTCTCCTCGGCGCCGGTTTCGCGTTCGGCTGTCGGCTACCCGAGCTCGATGAGGCCGCGGGGGGTCGGGAAAGAGCGGATCACTAGCCGAACGTCCCCGGCTGCCGGCGGCCCCTTCCGTCTTCCGAATCGAAAGCCGAGATACTACTTTACGGTGCTCGGTTTGGAGCGTTCCATCCGATGTGTAGCCACTCCGTAGGTGGCTCGTTTCGGAACACCGTCGGTCGAGAGGTGATAATGACCAAGACCTTCCAGGACGATGACGGGCGTCGCTGGAAAGCGTGGCTCGCGTCGCGCGAAGTTTTCTGGCCGGACCCCAAAGAGAAGGCCCCCCCCGCCGACTTCGAGGCGGTGGTGTTCGTCTGTTTTTCGGATCCCTACCAGGCGCAACGAAGACTGCGTCTGCCCCAGGGCTCGTTCGAGCAGCTCAGCCTCGATGAGCTCAAGAAGAAATTCAAGAAAGCGGAAGTGGATCCCGCGATCCGCGACTGATCACGAACGGGCGGCGCCACCCGGCGCCGCCCACCCCGCCCACCACACGAGAACGTTCAGGCCATCACAATGACCGCGGCCGGGAAAGGGTTGGAAGGCGTCGTAGCGTCGCAGACGTCGCTGAGTTTCATCGATGGTCAGGAAGGCATCCTCGCCTACCGGGGCTACGACATCCACGACCTGGCCCCGAACGCGTCCTTCCTCGAGAGCGTCTTCCTGCTCTGGAACGACCGGCTCCCGACGCGCGAAGAGCTCGCTTCCTTCGAGGCGGAGCTGGCGGGGCTGCGCGCCGTGGAGCCCGGGACGCTCGAAGGCCTCTCGGGGATCCCGCGCGATACGGTGCCGATGGCGGCGCTTCGTACGGGTCTGTCGCTGGAGGGCATCTTCGACCCGGATGCGGAGGACAACTCGCCGGAGGCGAACCTCCGCAAGGCGAAGCGGCTCGTCGCGCGCACCCCGACGATCATCGCGGCCGCCCACCGTCTGCGGCAGGGCCACGATCCGCTCGACCCGGATCCCTCGCTCTCCATCGCGGCCGACTTCGTCCGCATGGCCAACGGCGAGCCGGGCACGGATGAGGCCGCGGCCGCCCTCGATCGCACGTTGCTCCTCTACCTGGACCACGGCTTCAACGCGTCGACGTTCGCGTGTCGCGTGATCGCGGCGACCCTGGGTGACATGCACTCGGCGGTGACGGGTGGGGTCGGTGCGCTCAAGGGATCGCTCCACGGGGGCGCCAACGCGAAGGCCATGGAGACGATCCTCGAGATCGGCGAGCCGGAGAACCTCGGTCCGTGGCTCGAGAAGGCGTTTGCGGAGAAGCGCAAGGTGATGGGCTTCGGGCACCGCGTGTACAAGACGAAGGATCCGCGCGCGAAGCACCTGAAGGCGATGTCCGAGCAGCTCACGAAGCAAGCGGGTCTCGAGACCCTGTTCGAGATCTCGAGCGAGCTCGAGAACCAGATGGTCGGGCAGAAGGGGATCAACGCCAACGTCGACTTCTACTGCGCCACGGTATACTACGCGCTCGGCGTCCCGATCGACCTCTACACGCCGCTGTTCGGGATGGGTCGCATGGGGGGGTGGACGGCGCACGTGATGGAGCAGCACGCCGACAACCGGCTCATCAGACCGCGCGCCGAGTACGTGGGTAAGAACGACCTTCCCTGGATCGCGATCGACGATCGCTGAGCTCGAACACGGGGAGCGCCGAGCGGCGATGAGGTGAAACCACGGGAGCGGGTCTGCGGACCCGCTTCTTTCGTTTGGAGAGGATGAGGCTCGTGGAGATACGAACCGGGATTCCCGGCGGGCGCGACGTCGATGCGCTCATCGTTCCGTGGTTCGACGACGGCCGGTCGATCGAGCCGTGGACGCGTCAGGTCGAGCGCTGGTTCGCGGCGAAGGGTGGATCCGGCGAGCCGGCCGGGTGGGTCGTCGCCGGTCGGGACGATCGTCCCGATCTGTTCGTGGGTCGCGTGGACGCGTCGGCTCGACCGCGCGAGGAGTCGGTGCGGCGCGTCGCGGGCGCCGGGGTGCGCGCGGCGCGCGAGTCGGGGCTGCGGTCCGCCGCGCTGGTCGTCCCGACCGGGGCGTCGGACTCGACCTGGCAGGCGGGCGCCGAAGGTCTGTCGCTGGGAGACTGGCGCTACGATGGGCTCCGCGACGCCGCCGGCCGGACGGAGCCGGTCGCGACGCGGGTTCTCTACGCTCCGGACGAGGTACCGGGCGGGGCCGCGGATGCCGCCGCGCGCGGCGAGGCCCTCGCAGAGGCGCAGAACGCGGTCCGGGAGTTGGTCACCCTTCCGGGGAACGTCGCCACCCCGACCTACCTGGCCTCGACCGCCGAGGCGTGGGCCGACGAATGCGGGTTCCAAGCGCAAGCGTGGGGACCGGAGAAGCTCCGCCAGGAAGGGTTCGGGGCCCTGCTGGCCGTGTCGAAAGGCTCGGCGGAGGAGCCGAGGCTCATCGTGATGGAGCACACCGGCGCCGGTGGCGATCCCGTCGTGATCGTCGGCAAGGGCGTCACCTTCGACGCGGGAGGGATCTCGATCAAGCCGTCGAAGGGTATGGAAGACATGAAGTACGACATGGCCGGTGCCGCGGCGACGCTCGGGATCCTACGCGCGGCGGCGCGGCTCGGCATCCCGCGACGCGTGATCGGCCTCGTCCCCGCCACGGAGAACCTGCCGTCGGGGACGGCGGTAAAACCCGGTGACGTGATCCGCGGGCTGTCGGGTCGCTCGATCGAGATCATCAACACCGACGCGGAAGGTCGTTTGATCCTCTCCGATGCGCTGACGTACGCGCAACGGTTGTCGCCGCGCGCGATCGTCGACATGGCGACCTTGACGGGTGCCTGCGTGATCGCGCTCGGTCACGATGCGATCGGCATGATGACGCCGAGCGATGAGCTCGCGTCGGAGCTGTCGGCGGCGGGCGTCGCGAGCGGTGAGCGCGTGTGGCGGTTGCCGCTGTGGAAGGAGTATCGACGACACATGGACTCGAAGATCGCGGACATCAAGAACGCGGGCGGTCGCGCCGCCGGGACCATCACGGCGGGTTGGTTTCTCCGTGACTTCGTGGACGACGCGGTCCCGTGGGCGCACCTCGACATCGCGGGTACGGCCTGGGCCGACGAAGCCCGCGGGGCGCAGCCCGACGGGGCCACCGGGGTGTGCGTGCGACTCATCCACGAGTGGTTGAGGGCGCGCGCCTGACGCGGCCGGCGTACCGCCTGGCCACTCGAACGACGCTCGGGGTCGCGCTCGCGGCCTCGATCGTCTCGCTGCCGTTGGCGGCGCAGGACCCCGTCCCGCCGGACCCGTCCCCGCTCGACTCGCTCGAGGTGCTCCCGGACTCGGTCCGAGAGGTGTTCGCGGATACGACCCCGCCGCGCGCCCAGCGTTTCCCGGGGCGATTGGTCCCGCTGCTCGGACCGTCGAACGAAGTGTTTCGATGCGATCGGGACTGCGTGCAGTCCTCGCCGGCGTTCTCGCTCGCCGAGCTCCTGTCCGAGTTCGTCCCCGGCCTCTCCTGGGTCCGCGGAGGGTTCTTCGCCGGACCGCACCACGCCTTCGACGGCCCGCTCGGTCCCGGGTTCGGATCGCTCTACATCGACGGTCGCGAGATCCCCTCGCTCGAGCGGGCCCAGGTGGACCTGCGGCGGCTTTCGCTCAACTACGTGGAAGAGGTGCGCGTGTACCGGGGAGCCGATGGGTTCGCGGTCGACGTCGACCTCGTCCGTCACGAGGCCACCGGCGCATACTCACGGATCAGCGGTGGCACCGGCGATCCTCAGATCCAGATCCTCGACGGAATCTTCGCGAACCAGCTCGGGACGACCTTCAACCTCGAGGGAGCGTTCGAGCTGCTGGACGTGAACACCGGGACGCTCGAGAACGATCGGTTCGGCGGTTTGGGTCGGCTCTCGTGGATGCCGCGCTCGAACGACTTCGGGGTCCAGCTCGAGTTTCGGCTCGAGTCCGTGGACCGGGCGGGCGCGGACACCGCGGACGTGCGGAGAAACGAGGTCGTGCTGCGCACCCGCGCCAACCTGGGCTCCAATGC
>JAKSCH010000442.1 GCA_022360695.1 Gemmatimonadota bacterium | reverse complement strand
GGCCTCACCCACGCGGCCTTCTCGTTGTCCTCCGGGCTCGTCGTGTGGGGGGTTCGCATCGAGCCCGCCTTCCACGTCCAGGTGAACCGCGACGCTGCGACGCGGCGCGTCCGACTCCCCGGGGTCCCCCCGCCTCCCGATCCCGATGTCGAGTCCGGGCTCAACACGTGGTGGACCTTCATCGTGAGCCCCGTGCGGCTCCTCGGGTTCGGAGACCGATCGTGAACGATCGAAAAGCGGGCCTCGCTTGTCTCGCCGTCGTCGCAGTCGCGGCCGGGTGCGCCCGCGTGCCGCTGCCCGCACCGATCAGCGCGAGCGGCTGCGTGGTACCCTCGGGCGTCTTTCGCGCGGGGATCGGCCGGGTCGACATCACGCCCCCGCCGGGGATCGGGCTCGCCGGATACGGGCCGGAGGGGCGGGTGGCGGCGGGTCACCGATCGCGACTCTACGCGAGGGCCCTGGTGCTCGAGGACCGGACGGGCGAGCGGCTCGCCCTGCTGGTCGCGGATCTGCCCCTCGTGTCGGCCATCCTGCAGCGGGGGACCGCGGCGCGCCTCCGCCCCTCCGACTGCCTCGGCGCGGATCGGCTGTTGCTCGCCGCCACCCACACGCACGCGGGCCCCGGCAACTACATGATGGCGAGCCTGATCAACAGCGGCGGCTCGTCGACGCGCGGATACGACCCCGCCATCGTCGAGTTCATGGTCGAACGGCTCGGTGAAGCCGTCCGACGGGCCGTGGACGATCTGTCCCCCGCCGTCGCGGCCTGGGGAGAGACGCACGTCTGGGGGCTGACGCGGAATCGGAACCTCGCGGCCTATCTCCGAAATCACCCGCAGGCGAGCCTCCCATCCCCTCCGAGAGCCCGGCCCGGTCGAGTCTTGGAGCCCGTTCACGAGGCCGTCGATCCCGCGATGACGATGCTGCGGGTCGATCGCGTGGTCGGTCCCTCGACCGAGCCGTTGAGCGCGTTCACGATCTTCGCGATGCACCAGACGGGGAACCCATCGGCCAACGACCTCTACGATGGGGATATCTTCGCGCTCGCCGAGCGCGGTCTCGAACGACACATCGACGACCGGAACGGGCGCCCCGACCCGACGGGGCCACCGCGCGCCGTGGCGCTGTTCGCCGTGGGGAGCGCGGGCGACGTGTCGCCGGATTGGCCTCGACCGAGGACCTGTCCGCTGCCCCGACCCAAGGAGATCCGACGGCCCACCGGTCCTCGAGCGCCGGACCCGCCCACCGTCTGGGACATCGGGTCGCCGGAGGAGCTCGCGTACTGCGTCGCCGAAGCGCGGGCATACGTGGCCCACGCGGGTGCCGAGCTCAGCGGTCGCGCGGTCGCGCTGTTCGACTCGCTCGGCGGCTCGCTGCGCGACGACTACACGCTCGGTCGCGCGTTCGAGACCACCCAGCTTCGGGATACCGGAGCGCCGGAGCTGTGCGATCCGCCGCGCGCCGGCACGTCCACGATCGGTGGCGTCGCCGACGGATACACGCGGTACCACGAATGGTCGTTTCTCGGGCTCGCGCCCACCGGGTTCGAAGAGGGCGAGCGCGCCCGCCGCGACCCGAAGGGGTGCCATGGACCGAAGCGGCCGACCGGCGGCGCGCTCCAGGCGCTCCTGGTGGGCCGAACCGGGCTACCGCACTTCGCGCAGCTCATGATCGCGCGCATCGGCCCGAGGCTGATCGGCGCCGTGCCCTGGGAGGTGACCACGACCGCGGGGGTGCGGATCCGAGCCACGATCGCCGACTCGGCCGGGTCGCTCGCCGCTACGCTCGACGATCCGCTCCTCGTCACGCTGTCGAACGGCTATCTCCAGTACCTCACCACGCCCGAGGAGTACGCGGCGCAGGGCTACGAGGGCGGATCCAACGTCTATGGTCCGAGGACCGCGGAGTTCGTCGCGTCACGCCTGGGACGGCTCGCGCGGGGTCTCGCGGCTGGGGTCCCCGTCGTCGACGTCACCCCCGAGGAAGCGGAGCCCGGGGCGCTCGCGGACATATACCCGAGACCGGACCCGATGCGCCCGCCCGATCGCCGCGTGGGACCCGTCGCGCAAGCGGGCGACACCCTCGTCGTGCGTTGGGACGACGCGTTTCCCGGCGATCTCGTCCCCGCCGATGGGCCCATGCTCAGCGTCGAGAGCGGTCCACGCGTGGGCCCCAGGTTCGTGACGTGGGACGACGACCCCGGGCTCGAAGTACGGGCCCTGCGTCGAAGCGGCTCCACGGAATACACGTGGGAAGCGAAGTGGACCGGGTGCGTTCCGGGGACCGAGTATCGATTCGTCGTGAGGTCGCGACCCTGGCGCGGCAGCACGCTCCCGCAGGCGGTCGGCGATTGGTTCCGATGTAGCTGAAGAACAGGAGGCTCTTCACTACGGCTCGAGCGCGGGGAAGTCCTCCGGAGGGCGACGGTGCGTCGTGCTCTGCTCGTACGCGTACGCGAGACGAAACAGAAGACCTTCTGCATACGGCCGCGCGAGGATCTGAAGCCCCGCCGGATAGCGATCGTAGGTAAAGCCCATCGGGACCGTGATCGCGGGCATGCCGGTGGCCGGCGCGACGCGCTGACTGTTGTCGCCGCAGTACTCCTGATCCCCACGATCGATGTGCGCGGGAACGCACAGCCAGGATGGATACACGACGGCGTCGAGCCCTTCCGCATCCATCGCGTCCACCAACGCATCGAGATACGCCTGCCGGGCTTCGTTCTCCGCATAGTCCGGGCACGGCGGGTAGCCGCGCGCCGGGTGGACATCGAGCGGCGTGTCTTCGTTCCTGCGGAGCGTCCGCTCTACGTATTCCGAGTACTGGCCCGTCTCCAGGACCTCGAGCACGTCGCTCATGGGTCGGTCATCCCCGAGCGAGCGCAGGTACTCCCACATGTCGTAGCGAAAGCGACGACAGAACATCCCCTCGCGCTCGAGCTGGGCGGAGACGTCGAAGTCGAAGGGGTCGACGACCTCGGCGCCGAGCCGGCTCAGATCGGCGAGCGCCTCCTCGAACCGTTCCGCGATGGCGGCGTCCGTCTCTTCGGGATCGACCAGCGACCGCAAGGCGCCGATGCGAGCGCCGTCGAGCCCGGATGCGTCGAGGAAGCGGGTGTAGTCTTCTTCGCGCCGACCTCGTCCGGCCTCGGTGTACGGATCGGCGGGGTCGTACCCGGCGACCACATCGAACACCCTCGCGACGTCCTCGACCGTGCGGCCCATGGGGCCCGCGACGTCACGATCGAACGACAGCGGGATGACGCCATCGCGACTCGTGAGACCGATGGTGGATCGAATCCCGACCAGCGCGAGATGGGCCGACGGTCCCCGGATCGAGTTCCCCGTGTCGCTCCCGAGCCCGATGAGCCCGAAGCTGGCCGCCACGCCCGAGGCGGTCCCGCCGCTCGAGCCCGCGGGCACGCGATCGAGCGCGTACGCGTTTCGGGTGGTGTCGAACGACGAGCTGACGGTCTGCCGCGGGCTGAACGCCCATTCGGCCATGTTCGTCTTGGCGATCACGATCGCGTCGGCTTCTCGGATCTTGCGGACCATGAACGCGTCGTCGGGCGGCAGGTTGCTCGCGAGCGCGACCGAGCCGCCCGTCGTCACCATGTCGTGTGTGTCGAAGTTGTCCTTCACGAGCATGGGGACGCAGAACAGCGGACCGAGCTCCTGCCCGCCGGCCAGCGCGGCATCGAGCTCGTCCGCTCGAGACAACGCGCGCGGGTTGACCACCGTGATCGCGTTGAGGGACGACTCGTACGCGTCGATACGGGCGAGATGCGCTTCGACGACCGCACGACACGTCGTTTCACCGCCGCGAAGGGCTTCGTGCAGACGCGCGATGGTCGTCTCGGCGACGTCGAGACCGACGTCACCCGCGCCGGCGTCACCGAGTCCGCCGCACGCTCCGAGCGCACCCGCGAGGGCGAGCCCCACGGTCGTCCGATCGAGTCGAGGCACGATCGAGCATAGCACACCGCTCCCGCGCCGGCACGATCCGGCTCGCCGCTCAAGCCGTTCAGACGGTCTTCGCGCTGGGCACGGGCATCGTCTTGGCGCGGTCGCTCACACCCGCCGACTTCGGCCTGTTCGCGATGGCGTTCACCGTGCTCGGGTTCGTGTCGTGGTTTCGAGATTTCGGGCTCCCGCTGGCGCTCACCCAACGCGAGAGCCGGTCGAGACCATAGCGGGCATCCTGTCCGCGGCACTCGGGGTCGGCTTCGCGGTGATGGGTGCGGGACACGGGGCGCTCGTCGCGCAGTACCTGGGGCTGGCCGTGCGTAAGGCCGGTGCCGTGTGGCTCGTCTGTCGCTGGCGACCGCGCCGCGGCGTAGGGGTTAGACGTAGACCTCGAGTCCGCCCGCGGCATGCTCGCCTACGGTCGCAATCTCACCGCGACCCGGATGACCCGGTTCCTGGGATCCAACATGGATCGGATCCTGATCGGCTATGCGCACGGAAGCGCTTCCTTGGTGCTCGACGGGCGGGACGTAGTGGCGACGCTTCCCGGCGGTCGCCGCGCACTCGCCGACGTGCGCGAGCCGGCCCGGATCCTCGGCACCACGTCCCGGAAGCGAAGCATGGATCCGACGGCCGGCTCGTAGCGCCGAGGAAAGGCCGTCCAAGTGTGCAAAATGTGCAGCGCGCTCGTCGCGCGCGCCGATCCACCCGACCGGGTGCCGTCCCGATCGATGGTAGGCCAAGCGGCCGCCGTGGGCTCGATTGCGAACGGTTTCCCGAGCGCAGGGCGTCGACGTCCGGCGGAGGCATCGAGCGAGGCATGCCACCTGCCTGAAGACCCGTCGGCCGGAGCCCGCTCGCTCTCACGATGGCCCGGCCGGTACGACGACAGGATCGACGAGGACGGGAGGGACTGATGAGGATGGGACGTTTCGCGACGATCGGAGCGGCCGCGGCCTGCGTCGCGTTCTTCGCCGCGTGCGAAAGCACGGAAGACCCGATCGCGCCGCCGCCGGCGCAGAATCTGACCTCGGCCGAAGCGGAAGCGCTGAACGAGAAGATCACGGCGATGGCGTTCCAGGGGTGGGGGTTCGACCAGGCGACCGCGTCGACGGTTCCGGCCGCTGGTCCGGGCGTCTCGATGAACGCCGTCGGTGCCCCGATCACGATCGATTGGGCCCTGGGCGTCCGCACCGCGTGCGACGAGGGTGGCACCTTCGACATCGACGGGACGATCACGGGGACGATCGACGACCAGACGCTGGCCGGCGATCTGACGCTCGGAGTGACGACGTCGATGGTCGACTGCGGCTTCATGGCGGAGACGCAGGTCTTCACGTTCGATACGAGCCCGGATCTCCAGCTCGACGGCACGGTCGCGTGGGACCGGAACGGGCTCGTCGGGGTCTCGACGTTCACGTACGCGGGCGGCCTCGATTGGGCGGCGGCGGACGGGCGTAGCGGCAGCTGCACGTTCGACGTGACCGTCACGCTTCGACAGGACGGGACCGAGACGGCCGCCGGCACCGTGTGCGGCGAAAGCGTCGACAGCGGGGCCGGGTCGTAGGGGACGTCGGCGGCGTCGAGATCGGCACCGGGCGACGAAAACGGCGGCCGGGGCCCTCGGCCGCTCTTCGTATCGGAAACCCGGCCGATCGGGATTTCGTCATGCATCCGTCGCACCGTCGGGACATCGAGGCTATTTTCGAGGGTCCGTAACCGCCCTGGCCGGCCAAGGAGCGCCGAATGATCCGTCGCACGATCCTCTCCGTCATCGCCGTCGCGATCGCCATCGCCACTGCCTTGCTCTCTTCACGCGCTCCCACGATCGGGGCCGCGGAGATCGGCGCGTTCGGCTTCGAGCCGGGAGAGCTCGTCGCCGACTTCGATTATCGAGATGTAGACGGCGGGAAGGGCTCGCTCGCCTCGCTGCTCGACGGCAAGGAGGCGCTCGTCGTCGTGATGCGCGTCGCCGAATGCCCGGTGTCTCTTCGCTACGGACATCGCCTCGCCGAGCTCGAAGAACGGTACGCCGAGCGCGGGGTGCGCTTCATCTACCTGGACGTGAGCTCGCAGGATACCGAGACGGAAGTTCGGGAAGACATAGAGAAATTCGGTTTCGACGCTCCGTACGTCCTCGATCCGGGCGGTGAGCTGGCGGCGAGCCTCCAGCCCCGCGTCTCCTCCGAAGTGTTCGTGATCGACGCGAAGCGTACGCTCCGGTACCGCGGGGCCGTGGACGATCAATACGGCATCACGTTCTCGAACCCGAAGATACGGAACCACTATCTATCCGATGCGCTGGATGCCGTGCTCCATGGGAACGACGTCGCGGTCGCCTCTACCGAAGCCTCCGGTTGTTATCTGGAGACGGAGGAGGTCGGAGTCCCCGCGCGGGAACTGACGTACTACAACCGGATCGGCCGCATCCTCGATCAGAACTGCGTGAGCTGTCACCGAGCGGGTGGCGTCGGACCGATGGCGCTGGACTCCTACGAGCAGGCGTACGGCTTCAGCGGCATGATCGAGTTCATGGTCGGAGAGGGCCTGATGCCCCCCTGGTACGCGAACCCCGAGCACGGCGAGTGGTCCAACGACCGAAGCCTCTCGGAGCGTGACAAGCGCGACCTGCTGACGTGGATCGAGGCGGGAGCGCCGGAGGGCGATCCTTCGCTCGTCTGGGAGCCGCGAGCGCTGACCCCGGGGTGGCAGCTCGGCTACGAGCCGGATGAGGTGATCACGATCCCGCAGCCCGAGCAGGTCCCCGCGGAGGGCGTCCTCGAATACCGCCACGTCTACGTCAAGACGGACTGGCCGGAGGACCGGTGGGTCACGGCGGCCGAGATCGTGCCGACGGCCCCACAAGTCACGCACCACGTGATCGTCTATCTCGAGGGTCCCGATGATGAGCGACGGGGAGGATGGCTCACCGGGTACGCTCCGGGGACACCACCCAACGAATGGCCGAAGGGCGTGGGCAAGCGGATTCCCGCGGGCTCGTGGCTGATGTTCGAGCTGCACTACACGACGAACGGCGAGGAGGCGGTGGACAACACGCGTCTCGGTCTCGTCTTCGCCGACGAGAAGCCAGGATCCGAAGTGATGATGGCGGCCGTCACCACCGACGAGTTCGAGATCCCACCGCATACCGCCAATCACGAGGTGATCGCGGAGATGGAGTTCGAAGGCTCGGGGGAGATCCTCTCGCTGCTGCCGCACATGCACCTGCGCGGGAAGGCCTTCCGATTCGAGATGGATCGGGCGGACGGCACGTCGGAAGTGATCCTCGACGTTCCGCGCTACGACTTCAACTGGCAGCTCGACTACAAGCCGTTGGAGACGCTTCGCGTGAAGGCAGGAGATCGACTTCGGGGTCGCGCGTGGTACGACAACAGCGAGGCGAACCCGTCGAATCCGGATCCGAGCGTCGCGGTCCGTTACGGCGAGCAGAGCTTCGAGGAGATGATGTTCGGGTTCTTCGAGTTCGTCGCGGACCCGGGCTACGGTCAGACGGATCAGGAGCAGCAGTAGACCGATCCACGACTACATCGAACGAAGGCGTAGCGGCCGAGGCTCGTGAAGGAGCGACCGCCGGCTGGCAGTTACGCGGGTACGCCCTCGTCGCTCAGAAGCTCCGCGACCGCTGCGTCCAACGCCGCCAACGTGTACGGCTTTGGGAGAAAGCTCGCGGGGCCGAGCTCCCGGGCCACGTCCTTCGACTGCTGGAGATACCCGGAGGAGACGAGCACGGGCACGCGACAGCCGCGCTCCCGGAGTCGGGTGAGCGTCGTCAGGCCGTCCATCCCCGGCATGGTTACGTCGAGGAGCACCCACGAGATCGAGTCCGAGTTCCGCTCGAGCGCTTGAAGCGCCGCATCGCCATCGGTGGCCTCGAGCGTGTTGAAGCCGAGACGGCGCACGAGCAACGCAGCCGCGGCACGAACCGACTCTTCGTCGTCCACGATGAGGGCCGTACCACTCCGATCGAACGGACGGATCGGGGGTGGGCTCGGCTGGTCGAACTCCATCTCGGCGATGGGGAGCAGCACCGTGAAGGTCGAACCCTTCCCCGGAGTGCTCTCGACGTGCACGGACCCACCGTGCCTCCGCACCACGCCCAGGACGGATGCGAGACCGATTCCGCGACCCGTCCCACGGGTCGAGAACACGGGTTGGAAGATCCGCTCGAGATCCTCCGGCGCGATTCCCTCGCCATCGTCTTCCACGCGTAGCATCGCGTTCGGACCGGCCGGCGGTTCCAACAGGAACAGACCGTCACCGTCGAGGTCGGCGTGGTCTTCGATCCGGACCGTGGTGACGGTGATGCGACCGCCACGCGTCAACAACGCGTCGCCCGCATTCGAGAACAGGTTCACCAGCACCTGCCGGAGCTGATTGGGGTCCGCCCGAATCGGTAGCGGTTCTTCGCCCGTGTGGTACTCCAGCTCCGTGCCGGTGGGCACGGTCACCCGCAGCAACTCGCTCATGTCGGTCACGACGGCCTCGAGGTCGAGCACCGCGTGCTCGAACGGACCTTGCCCCGCGTACCCGAGCAGCTGTCGGCACAGCTCCGCGGCGCGTTCGGACGCTCGCAGCGACTCGCGAAGGAGATCGTGGTTCGGGTCCGACGGATCCGTGTCCATCAACGCGAGGTCGACGTTGCCCGCGATCGCGACCAACATGTTGTTGAAATCGTGCGCGATCCCGCCCGCCAACGCGCCGAGACTCTCGAGCTTCTCCGATCGATGGAGCCGCCGCTCCAGCGCCTCGCGCGCCCGCTCGGCCTGACGGCGTTCGCCGACCAGCCCGGCTACGAAGAGCGTCGAAAAGACGACGCCGGACACGAAGACCAGCGTCAGGAAGAGGCTCGTGTTCGCGGACTCGTGTACGAACGGACCCGATCCGAGCAGCGTCCCCGAGATCGCGAAGACCGCCACGGCGAGGCTGGCGGATGAAGCGCCGAACTGGCCGCAGCGGTACGCGGCCCAAAAGAGAAACGGGAAGCTCAGGAACACCATCGGTGTGTCCCGGAGCGCGGCCGGCGACCACGGCGTGAAGCTGACGGTCAGGGCCAGCAGGAGCCCGAGACTCGAGAACACGGACTCGCCGAGCGGGAGCCGGGGTGGGGGGCCGGCAATCGCGGGCAACGACAGGATCAGCGGCGTGAGGACGGTGATCCCCATGGCGTGCGTGAGCCACCACATCAGCAACAGGCTGTCGTACGACCGGCCCACGGACCCGCCGGACAGCGCCAGTGACCCCACGCTGATGCTCGCGGCGACCGCCGTGACGGCGAGCAACACGATCACGAAGCGCAGGAGGTCGCGCCGGCTCTCGATCGCGGGCCCGACGCCCCAGCGCCCGAGAAGCCAGACCGCGAGAGCCGTCTCTCCCGCATTGGCGATGGCGGTCCCGAGCACGTGGAGAGGTGGGCCGCCGGTGAGCGCGGTGACCAAACCGGCACCGATGAACACCCCCGGCCACAGCTGGATGCCGCCCAACATCATCCACGCGAGCGCGAGCCCGCTGGGCAGCCATACCATCCGGTAGAACGCGAGCCCGGTCTCGGGCATGGACAGCGTCACGAACCCGATCGCCGCGTACGCGATCGCGATCGCACCGGCGTGCAAGACGTCTTTCTTGTTGCGGGGTACCACGGGCAGTTCGCCGCCTCCCTTAGAGCGAGCCAGGCAATCTATCGGCGGCAAAGGGATCTGGCCTACCTGGCGAGAGCGTTCGGGGGCTCCCGAGAACCCGAGGGGCAACGGAAGGACTCGATCCGTGTGTCGGGAGCACTCGTGGAGCCACGACGACGCCGAAGCCATCGCCGCTCGCGTTCCCGCTGCAAGCCGAGCACCGGCCCCTATCCCTCCTAACCACCAGACATGTCTCGTCTTGGGCGATCCGCGTCACGAGAACCCCAGGGTCGTATCGTCTCCGTCGCGCCGTGCGAGCACGATCCACACCATCGCCTCGGGATCGTGTAACCCCTTGTAGTGCCTCGCTTCCAAACGCTTGGCCCAGTCAATCGGGGGGATCGATCCGGAACTTCCGGAGGTGTGCGCCCTCGGGGCCGTCGCGTCGGGGGTCCGCAAGCTGGAAACACGCAAAGAATCGTGCGGCGAGCGATGCCCGGGCATGTCATCATGCGGCCACGCTCACCGTAGGAGACTACGCGCCACGTCCTTACGGTTTTCAACGGTTTCGGGCACGTTCTTGGCAAATTCCGGTGTTCGAGCCACCGAAGTTAGACGGGGGAGCACGTGTATACCGGAGAGGTGCGGGAAGACCGAGGGTTCACCCTCATCGAACTGCTGATCGTCGTGGTCATCATCGGGGTTCTGGCCGCGATCGCGATCCCGCAGTTCGCATCCGTGAAGGAGAAGTCGTTCGACGCCGAAGCGAAGACGGATATCCGCAACATGATCGCCTCTCAGAACGTCTACTTCGCGGATCACCAGGCGTACACGAGTGCCTCGGTGCCGCTGGGCGGACGGGTCGACTTGAACCTCGACGGCGACCCCGACTTCCAGGCGAGCGGTGGAATGAACGTCGCCGTCACCGCGTTCACCGACGGGATCCAGGTCACCGCGAAGCACGTCAACTCGGCGAACACGTGGTGCATGAACTCGTCGGCCACGCAGAACACGAGCGGGTCGCCCGGCGCCATCCTCAAGCAGACGAGCTGCTGACGGGCGGCTAGTGTGGTGTATCAAAAGTCCCTTGCCATTCGAGCGGCGATGCATCCCGCTCGCCGGCGTTGCTCGATCTCGACGTAGCTATGGCTACGCCTTCGTTCTCGCGCCTTGGCGAGCGGG
>JAKSCH010000338.1 GCA_022360695.1 Gemmatimonadota bacterium | reverse complement strand
GATCGAGACGCTGATCGCGCTCTCGATCGTGTACATGGCGTTCGAGAACATCGTTGGAGCGAAGCTCGGCCATCGGTGGGCCGTCGCGTTCGGTTTCGGTCTCGTGCACGGCTTCGGGTTCTCGTTCGCCCTCTCGGAATCGCTTCAATTCGCGGGCGCGCACCTGTTGATGTCGCTCGTCTCGTTCAACATCGGCGTCGAACTCGGGCAGCTCTTCGTGCTCGTCATCGCGGTACCGATTCTCGCCTTTCTCTTCAAGAGATGGCTGCCGGAGGTCATGGGCGTGATCGCGATCTCGGCGTTCCTCGCGCACACGGGGTGGCACTGGTTCCTCGACCGGGGCGGCGAGCTCCTTCAATACGACCTTCGGTTCCCAGGCACGAGCTCGGCCACGACGGTCCGGTGGCTGCTCCTCGCGCTGATCATCGCGGGAGCGTTGTGGGGGCTTCGGGCGCTACACCGTCGGATCGGCAGGCACCTGGGGTGAGAAGCGCGGCGACACCGGTCTGACCGCCAGCGCTCCGACCGGGGGCCTTCGGCCTGGTGGCACCGAAGGTCTCCTGTAGAGGTTGCGGTCCGTCGTACCTCTAGCGTCTACTAGGCATGACAGTCTCTGTGTCAGTGATTCCAGTGGTGGTATCGTGCGAGTCGTACTCTACTCCGCTCCGGGAGCAGATCAGCCAGCCCTGCAACGCGTTCTGGAGGAGGGGGGACTCCAGGTCCGACACGGACGGCTGCGCGTGGGGGAGCTGGATCTGCGGGGGACCGACTGCGTCGTTTGGGCATGTCGAGCCTCGATGCCGCACGGGAGCCTGGTGGCGGAGATCGATCGATATGCGGCGGCGGTACCGATCGTTCTCGTGTCGGACCGGGCCGCACCGGCCATCGAGGCGCTTTCGGCGATCCGGTTCGCGGGTATCGTTTGGCGGGACGACGTTCCCCGTCGCCTGGTTCCATCCATCCGCGAGGCGGTCGTGCACACGCGGTATCGGACGATGGCGCGCCGAGTAGGCGCCGCCCAGCTCCCACCGCTCCTCACGCGGGCCCTCGTCCTGGCCCTGCGCACCGCCGGTGGCGAGCCGATACGCAAGCCGGCCGAGCTCGCGGCGGCGCTGCGTTGCAGCCCGATCACGCTTTCGCAGGAGTTCCGGCGGGCCGTCGGCGGGGCATTCACGCTCGATGACTTTCTCGGCGCCATCCAGGTCATGCGCGTCAGCCAGTTGAGAGCGGTTCGGACCCCGTGGGCGGACGTAGAGGACGTAGTCCGATTCACGGTTCGCTCGATCCGTCGCAAGGCGACTCGCTGGCCCGGATGCACGTTGAAGCAGCTCCAGATGATCGACCCTGGCGAGCTGCGGCGCCGATTCGAGAAGGAACGGCTGGCGCGACTCCTCGACTGCGCGTCGTAGTCGGGTCGTAACCGACCGAACATAAGATTCGACCGAAACTCATCGATTCAGACACTATGGCGTCTAGACGGCGCGTTCTAGCGTGCATCTACGCTCACCCCGCCGTTGGAGGTTCAAGATGCCCAAGCTGGAACGTGCGCTGCTCTACGGCGGCCTCGTCGTCGGTGCCGTGCTCATCCTTCAGATGATCGGGCAATACGACGATCTGCGCACGAACTACACTACCCTACGCGAGCGCCTGCAGTGGCCGCACGCCGGCTACGCGGTACCGACCTTCGCGTCCGAGACGGTCGACGGTAGGCCGATCGAGCTCGGGGCACGTCGGGACGGTCGCCAGCTCGTGTTCTACTTCTCCACGACCTGCGAGTTCTGTCTGGCCTCGCTCTCCGCGTGGCGAGAGCTGACCGCCGAAGCGAGCGAGCACGACGATCTGGATGTCGTCGGCGTGGCCGTCGATCGGGACGGCCCGATCGCCCGGTACCGCGATACCCACGGGCTGACGTTTCCCATCACCACGTTTCCGGACGACAAGCTGAGACGCCTGTACCGTGCTCGGAGCGTCCCGCTGATCACGCTGCTGGATCACGATGGGACGGTTCTCTTCTCTCGGATCGGGGTGTTGGACGGACGGAGCGGTATCGACTCCGTCCTGACGGCCATGCGCGAGCTGCCGGCCACGACCAGGGCCAGGAGGGTGACGTCGAGCACCGAGGCCGAGTCGCCGGACCGGCCGGCCACGGTACATGAAGCAGGTGGCGGATCGCCCGTCGCCTCTGGATAGGCCGCGCCGGTGCGGCCACGACCGCGAGGCGGTCACAAGAACCGACGCGCGGTTGTCGTTCAATCTCGAGACGTAGGAGGTCGACGATGTTGACGGTACTCACCAGATGCGGACGCCTGTTCATCATCGCGGCGTTCGCGGTCGTGCTGGCCTTCGGGACCAGCCAAGCCGTGGCGTCGGCCAGGCAGGAGTGCGCCACTCCGCCCAGCACCTGCAGCAATGACGATGACTGCGACAGCGCGTGTGATATCTATAACAACACACCGTGGGGCGGTGAATGCTTTTCGAGCTCATGGTGCTGCGTCTGCCTCGAGTAGGTAACGGTGTGCCGGCCGCTGGCGGCCGCGTGAGCCACGTTCCTCTTATCCAGCACGGTTAGCGGCCGCCGGTTCCGGGCGGTGGGGGGGGGGCGGTCCACACCACGGCCGCCCCCCACCTCGAGTCCTCGATGGGCCGTTCTCGCATCGGAACGAGCCCGTTATGAGTATGACCGTCGCTCCCGAGTGTTTAGACGGATGGGATCGGCTATATTGCACCCCGGTCGCTGGCACCCTGGCAGAGTGGCTGGAGGAGCGATGGCACGTCTCGCGACGAAGCGATCAAAGCGAGTCCGGCTCGTGTGCATGGGGGGCATCGCGGCTTCGGCGTGTGGCGGCGAAGCGGGGTTCTCCGGCCCACCGGAAGGTGGTGGAAACGACTTGCGACCCGGTTTGACCGTCCACGTCGGCATCCCGCCGGCCGCCGGCTCGATCGCCTCGACACTTGGATGGAGCGGCGGCGTGCCCGGTGCAGAGGTTCGAATCCACCGATTCGAGACCGACTTCTCGTGGACGACGGTCGTCACCGACGAGAACGGGTTCGCGAACTTCCCGACGTCCATCAGCGGCAGATACCGCGTGGCCGCCTTTCGGCCTTTCACCGCCTCCGAGCGTCAAGTTACAGGCAGCGACATCCTCGCCCTCGGCGCCGGTGACTTTCGCGAAGTCGGCGTACAGACCCAGGTGGATCTGGTGCCGGGCGTTACCTCGCCGCACGGCCTGGTGATCAGCGAGATCTACGCGACGGCACCTTCTCCGGCCGAGGTTCAGTACGACTTCCACATGTTCTTCGAAGTCTACAACAACTCGGATCGCGTCCTGTTTCTGGACGGGGTTCTGTTCGGGACCATGCAGGGCATCCCTCAGTGGAGCGGCACCGCCCCGTGCGCCGAGTCCGAGCCGTTCCGGAGCGATCCCGGTGGCGTGTGGGCGCATTTTCTCCACGAGTTCCCCGGTAGCGGTTCCGAACATCCGATCGGACCCGGGGAGGTCAGGCTCGTGGCCTTGGACGCGATCGATCACTCGACGATCGATGCCCGGTTCCCGGACCTCTCGGGGGCAGACTTCGAGTTGTTCGGCCCTGGCGATGTCGACAATCCGGATGCGGCGAACGTGGGCGAAGTCGGGTTGGAACCCTACTTCTCCGGACACGGCCTCCGGTACTTCATAAGCCACACGCTGTTTCTTGCCGCTCCGCGCGATGTGACCAGCTTCGAGACGGGCATCCTACAGGCGTTCGGCGAGGAGTTCGTGCGGGTTCCCGCCGCGGCGATCTTGGACGTGATCTCGACGCTCGAGGACGATGCGCTCGAAGACCAGCGTATGGAGTGGTGCGACGAGTTCGTACACCCGAGCTTCGATCAATTGGGTGGCGGCTTCATCAAGCATCAGACCGACCTGGGTCTTTCGGTCCAGCGTCTCGTTGTCGACGCCTCTGGCCAGCGTATCCTGCAGGACACGAACACGTCCGCCGTGGACCTGATCAAGGCACCGTATACGCCCGGGTGGATCCCTTGATTGGGGCGTAGCCGTGCTCCGAGCGGTTCGACCCCGGGCGGACCATGCGTTGTTTCTCATGTCCGCGCTCGCGGGGGTCGTGTGGCCGCTCCCTTGCGACGGGCAGGTGTCATCGGGCGCGACGATCGGCGGCCGGGTCATCGAGACGGAAACCGGAGCGGGCCTCGCGGGCGTCGTCGTCAGCCTCGAGGGGTTCGACCTCGCCGCGTTGACGGATGAGGAGGGACGCTACCGGCTCACGGACGTTCCGACCGGCCGGCACGTGCTGCGGGCGCAGCGGATCGGGTTCGCGGTGGCTCGAGTCCCCATCACGGTTCCGGCGGATGGCGCGCTGACGCGCGACATCGAGCTCTCCGTGAGCGCCCTCCGCATGGACGAGATCACCGTGACGGCGGACGCCGTCAGCCGCGCCGAAGGGGAGCTCGGGACGGCGAGCGTGATCGAGCGGGAGGCGATCGAGCATCTCACGGCCACCAGCTTGGCGGGCGTCCTACAACTGGTGCCCGGCGTCGCCACGCAGGCGCCCGGGCTCGACGACCTCGAGCAAGTCGCGCTCCGATCGGTCCCTACGGGGTCCAGTCTGTTCGCCACATCGAGCGACGCCGGCGTCTCGCGAACCTCCGCCGATCTCTCCGCGTTCGGGACGCTGATCGTCCTCGACGGCGTGCCCCTGTCGAACAACGCCAATCTTCAGTCATTGGGACCCCGAGGCGGCGACGACGGACAGCTCTTGAACTTCGTGACATCGGCGAACGGCGGAGTCGATCTTCGGAGGCTCCCCGCGGCCACGATCGAGCGGGTCGAGGTGATCCGCGGCATACCCTCCGTTCGGTACGGGGACCTCACGCACGGCGCGATCATCGTCGAGACGCGGGCTGCCCCCGTCGCGCCCATCGCCGAGGCGAAGCTCGACGAGCGGACGGTCGAGACCAGCCTCGTAGGCGGACGCACGTTGGGCGGACCGGGGAACACGGCGACGCTCACGTTCGACTACGCGCGCACCCAGGTCGAGCCGGGCGCGTCCGACGATGCTTCCTCGCGCTTCGCGGGCCAACTCGCGCACCGTCTCGAGCTCGGTCACCGGGCGAACGACGCGGGACTCCGGCGTCCGCGGTTCTCGCTGGACACGCGATTCGACGTGTTCCGGCTCGTGGACGATCGGCCTGAGAATCCGAACGTGCGACCGGATCGATCGCTCCGAAGCCGTGATCTCGGCATCCGACTCTCCGAGCGCGCCCGGCTGTGGCTGGGGGAAGACTCGCGGCTCTCTTTCACGGGCTCGATCAGTCGCGTCGAACAGGAGTCGCGGAGCCGGGCGCCCAAGGTGAGCGGCGTACAGCCCTTCACATCGGCGACGACGGAGGGACGCAACGAGGGGTTCTACATCGGCGGGTTCTACACCGCCGAGGTGGAGCTCGATGGGACGCCGTGGCTCGGGTTCGGACGTCTGGAGTGGGAGGACCGGACGGCGTGGCTCGGGGCCGATCACGAGCTCATCGCGGGGATCGAGCTCAGGCGCGAGTGGAACGACGGCGCGGGGTTCCAGTTCGACCCGCAATTCCCCCCTTCGATCGGATTCGACGGGGTCTCCGGGTATGATCGACCCCGGACGTTCGATGAGATCCCGGCCGTCGCGAACAGCGCCATCTATGTCGGCGACCGGGTGCGGGCGAACGCCGGCGACTGGCCCCTCACCGTCCAAGCCGGCGTGCGGCTGGACGTCCTCCACGACGGCGAGTCGTGGCTCAGCGGGTCTCGGGACGCCGTCGTTCAACCACGCGTGAGCGCCGAGCTGTCCCCGAGCCGTCGCCTTCGCCTGAGAGGGGGCTGGGGTCGGACCGCGAAGACGCCGGCCCTCGGCGACCTGTATCCCCCGCCTCAATACTTCGACCTGGTCAACGTCAACTTCTTCGCGAACGACCCGGTGGAACGCCTCGCGGTGCTTACGACGTTCATCCGCGACCCGACCAACCCCGACTTGGGTCTCTCGACGGGCACCAAGCTCGACGTGGGGTTCGAGTGGGATTTGGGTGACGGAACGATCGCGCTCACGGCGTTCCGGGACCGAGTCGCCGGCGCGGTCGGGATCGCGTCCGTGCCCGACTTCATCACGCGAGACGCCTTCGCGCTCACCGACTCGATCACCGGCAACGGGATCAAGCCCGAGATCATTCTCCCGGCGATTTCGACGGACAGTGTCCCCATCCTCGTCGACCGCCCGGACCAGATCCTGGATCAAGTGAACCGGGGTCTCGAACTCACGGCGGCGTTGCCACGGATCGATCCGCTGGCGACTCAGGTCTATGTCACGGGATCCTGGATCGAGACCGAGACGACCTCCGACGCGCGCTTCTTCGGGAGTTCGAGCGCGTTCTCGAGCTTTCAACGCTCTCAGACCCAAACACGGGCGCCCTACTGGGAGGGGTTCACCGAGCGCGGCGAGTCGATGCTCCTCTTGTATCGGCTGATCCACCACCAACCCGACCTCGGTCTGGTGGCGACGCTGACGGTTCAGCACAACGCGGTCGATCGCGTCGAGGACGTGGTGGCGGTCGACACGCTCTCTTTCGCCGGTTATGTGACGCGCGGCGGCGAGTTGATCGCTGTCCCGCCGGAGCGCCGAGGCGACCCGGAGTTCGCCGATCTGAGGGTCTCCCGCACAGGACGTGTGCTGGCCCGACAAGGCGCCCGCCCGGACTGGATGGCGCACCTGCAGGTATCGAAGTCGCTCCCGCTCGACGGGCAGCTACGAGTGTGGGTCTTCAACTTCGCCGATCGCCGCGGGCGGGAGTTCGAGGCCGATCGCATCGGCCGCCTCTATCCTCCGGTTCGATTCGGCGCCGAGGTCACGTTTCCGAGCGCGCGGTTCTTCGACCGTTGAGCGCGCACATCCCGGTCGCTCGGCGTCCCTGCGCGACACCGCTGCGCGGACCGCTGCTCCTCGTGGCGGGACTCTTCTGCTCGGTCGGGGTGGCGACCGGCCAGGCGATATCGCCCTCGGGTACGCCACTCCCGGACGATCCGCCCGCGTGGCTCTCGGCCTGGAGCCCGCTGCGTCGATCGGCGGACCTGCCTCGTCGACTACCATCGGGCGTTCGACCGCTCGATCTCCTCACGTCCCCGACGCCTCGCGTGGGCGAATTCTGGACGGCGGGCAATCCCGGCGCGCTGAGGCGCGAGCTCGACGATCGACGCGCCGAGTTCCGCGCGACGCTTCGCTCGACCTCGGGGACCTACGCGCGGCCGCTCGACCCCGGTGGGATCGATCTCGGTGGCTTATCGACGCAGGGGTGGACACGGCTTGGGACACGCGGCGCGGCGATCGGCGGCGCGGCCTTCGATCGAACGAGCCTACGAGATTCGTTGTTCGCGGATGTGCTGCTCCCGTATGGGTCGAATCCGTTCGTCGTGGCCGATACGTCCGGAGCCCCCATGCGGCGATCGGCCGTCCGGCTCGAGGGGGCGCTCGGGTGGACGTTTGGACGGCTCGGGGCGGGGTTCGCGCTCGGGTGGCAGGGGCAGAGCAACCGAACGGTCGCCTCGGCGACGCCGCGTCTGAATCGGGTCGCCTCTCCAGGGTTCTCGGCCGGGTTCAGCTACGACGTCGGCGGCCTGCGGTTGGGCGCGTTCGGTCGCCTCGGGGCGACGGCGGAGATCATCCAGCTGCAGTTGCTCGCGCAGCCCACCCGCATCTTTCAGATCGAGGGCTACGAGGAGCCGATTCCCCTCGACCTCACGGCCGCCTTCTACGAGCGACGGTTCGAGCGCACGAGCTACGCGATCGTGGGTACGGCGGCGTTCCGGGTCGCGGGCGGCGCCTGGGCGATCTACATGGGGCGTGAGGGCACCTCCGAGGATCAGTTTCTCGTCTCGAATCAGGCCGACGCGCCGCGGGACCGATGGGACGCGGACGGCTGGTCCGCGGGTCTCGCCGCGCAGTGGACGATCGGCGATGGACGGGAACCGTGGCTGCTCACGGTCGGCGGCGACTACCGATCGGTGTCGGGCGACGCTTTTCAGGCGTCGATCGGCGGCATCCTGTTCGAGGTCGAGGAGCGCCGTCTGTTCGCCGACGCGGAGCTGCGTGGGCGGCTCGGGTCGGACTGGCTCGTCGGCGCGCGCGCGCGGCTGCGTCGGAGCACACACGATCGCGTCGATCGGCTCGTCGAAGCGTCGTCGGACATCACGGCTACCGAAGCGGGGGGCTCGATCGAAGTGGGCCGGATGCTCACGGAGAGCGTCGGGGTCGCGCTCGGCGGTCAGCTCTCCACGTACGGCCCATCGGGCACGCTGCCCGACCCGTCGACGCTCGGGCCCGTGTACCGGCGCTTCGTGGGACCCGAGTTGGCGCTCCAGCTCACCGAAGCGACGCACACGGGCGGCAGCGCGACGATCCGGTGGCGAACCGCGAACCGGACCGCCGTGTGGGCGAGAGCCGTTTTCGGCTCGCTGTCACCCGACGGTTCCGATGTCCCGCTCGCGCCCAGCGGCTCCCGGCGAGACTGGATCGTGACCGTGGGCGTCACCCTGGACGAGGGCCGGCCCTGAGGCTTCCGCTCCCTCCTCGGCTCTGTCGCCCCGCGGCTCGCCGTCGCTACAATCGAGATTCGTTCGATCAGGCCCGCTCAGGAGTGAACCGAGACATGAACCGAGTACACCGACTGGCCAGCGCCGCGCTGAGCGTCTTTCTCGGGCTCGCGACGACGACGACCGCCGCGGCGCAGCTGAGCGCGCCCAACCCGTACAAGGCGGTGGACGGTTGGGGCGCCCTCCCGGACGATCGAGCCTGGGGCGCCACGAGCGCCGTCTACCCGACCCGAGACGGCCAGCACATATGGGTTGGCGAGCGGTGCGGCGCGAACCTCTGCGTCGAGAGCGATGTCGACCCGATCCTGCTGTTCGATCTCGAGGGCAACGTCGTGATGAGCTTCGGGTCCGGTATGATCGCGTGGCCGCACGGCATGTTCGTCGACGAGGAAGACAACATCTGGGTCGCGGATGCGGTGGGCTACGCGCCCGTCCCGGCGGGCTGGGGTCATGTGGTCTACAAGTTCAGCCCGGAGGGCGAGCTGTTGATGACGCTCGGTCAGAAGGGCGTCGCGGGCGATGGACCCGACACGTTCACGAAGCCCTCCGACGTACTGGTCGCGCCCAACGGCGACATCTTCGTCGCGGATGGTCACGACGCGTCGGGGAACAACCGGATCGTCAAGTTCTCGGCGGACGGCGTCTTTCTCATGGAGTGGGGGTCGGAAGGGACGGCGAACGGTCAGTTCCGCGACCCGCACGCGCTCGCGATGGACTCGCAGGGCCGTCTGTTCGTGGGAGACCGAGGCAACTCGCGCATCCAGATCTTCATGCAGGACGGCGAGCACCTCGAGACCTGGCACCAGTTCGGACGACCGAGCGGGCTCTTCATCGACGAGGACGACGTCCTCTACG
>JAKSCH010000177.1 GCA_022360695.1 Gemmatimonadota bacterium | reverse complement strand
GCGTGCGACCCGCGAGGGAGATGTCCCGGAGTGCCTCGTCGAGCGTTCGACCCAACCGCCCGCTCCCGCCCGGCTCCGAGCCGTTCGAACCCCCCTCGGGCGACGTTCCGCCGGTCGGTGCAGCCGCGGAGCCGATGACGCGCTGACGAATCAGCGCAAAGGCCATGTCGAGCGCGCCGAAGGTCGTCATCACCATCGCGAAGGCGCGCCCGCCGCTGTCGACTCGGCGACCGTGCATCTCGTTCAAATCGCCGATCGCGTCCTCCGCTCGGCCGGGGAGGGCGAACCGGCGGATCAGCGCCGTCGCCCACCGCGGCGCGATCAAGCCGCCCCTCCGATCGCCTCGTCGAGTCCGGCCGAGAGGGCTTCGATCGCCCCCGTGGTCGACTTGATCGCGGCCAGACCGTCGGGCGTCACGTCGACGAGCCGGCGGGGCTTGCCGCCGCGCTCGGGTCGCGGCTCACCGAGGTGAGTCGCGACCAGCCCCTTCGCCTCGAGCCGCTGAAGCGCCGTGTGCACGTTGGCGCGTCGCACGCGGCGATCCGCTTTCTCCTCGATCGTATCGGCGATGGAAACGGTGTACGCTTCTTCCGGTCCCAACCGAAGCGCGGCAAGGATCACGAGGAGCTCGAACTCGGACAGTCGGTCGCGCGGCATGAGGTCGCCCTTTTTAAGTATGTGTTGTGAGTATAATAGGCGCGACCTATCACCCGTCAAAACTCCTCGTTGGGTGCTCGGATCGAACGACCGGGCGCGGTCCATACGGGGTCGAGCGCCGAGAAGATTCGGACGAGCACCGATGGATCGGCGAGCGGGCGACCGAGAAGACGAGCTCCGGATCACGGTGAGGCTGAGCGACGGTTCCGATGGTACGGAGATCTGGTCGGATCGGTACGACCGCACGGCGGGGGACATCTTCCGGGTCCAGGACGAGATCGCGGCCGCGGTGGTGAATGAGCTTCGCGTCACGTTGCTCGGTGATGCGCTGGACCGTGAGACACCGGCGAGCACCGCGGCGCACGACCTCTTTCTCCAGGGTCGGTACTTCGCGGAGCGGCGAACCGAAATCGATATGCGACGGGCCGTGGAGCTCCTGACGCAGACGATCGAACAGGATCCGGATTTCGCGCCCGCGTGGGGACGTCGCGCGGTGACCTACGGCAACCTGGCACTGATCGGATCGATCGACGGTGACTCGGCGCGCGCTCTCCAGAGCGCCGACGTGGCGCGGGCACGCGCGCTCGCCCCGAACGATCCGCTCGACCTTTATCGGCCCCATCGCGGATGATCGGTGGGGCGTTGCGGCACGTCCACTGATCTACCATGCGCTCGGTCGTACGGAGGATTCGGATGCCGCGCTCGCCGAGCTCATCGAACGCTTCTCGGACATCAACACCGTGGCCGTGGCGGAAGCCTACGCCTACCGGGGCGAGATCGATCGGGCGTTCGAGTGGCTGGATCGGGCCCTCGAGCAACGCACGTTTCGAATCGCGTACGTGAAGACGAACCCGTTGCTGGCGAACCTCGTCGACGATCCCCGGTTTTCGACCCTTCTCGTGACCCTCGATCTGTCCACCGACGGATCGACGCGCGCCCACCCGTCCTGGGCTGTCTCGTGGCAAGGTAGGCAAGGCAGTCGATCTAGCGGTCATCACGTGGGATTCACCCTGCGGCGCGAGGCTCGGAATCGCTCGACGCGGAGATTACAACGCGGGTCCGACGTCAGACGTCCTATTAGCGGGCGATGACCGCGCCCCCGCGCCGTCGTGCGACCGGGTGGAGCCCGCCGCCCGTTGACCGTGCGGTGCCCACGACGAACAATGATCTCCCACGTCGACCCGAACGCAGCGCCCGGGGCGAACGCAACGCGTCATCCGATTACCGAAGGGGATTCTCCGTGAGAGCCGTTCTCTCAGCGCTCAGCGCCACCGTCTTCGTGGCGGCCGGACTCGACGGACAGCAAGCGACCCGTACCCAGCCTGTCGAAGGCATTCGCGACAACGGGACGGGCTACCACGCTCTGGTCGGCGCCCGGGCCATCACCCGGCCGGGCCAGGCCATCGACGACGCCACCATCGTGATCCGGGACGGGCTGATCCAGTCCGTCGCGGGAGGCGGACAGCCTCCGGCCGGCGCCCGCGTGTGGGACCTGTCGGGCCACACCATCTACCCCGGGTTCATCGACGCGCACGCCGATCTCGGGATGGACTCCGTCCCCGAGGGTGGCGACGTCGGCCCGACGCACTGGAACCCGCAGGTTCGGGCGTGGTTCAGCACGACCGCGAACCTCCGGGACGACGAGGAGCGGCGTCAGGCGCTGCGCTCGCAAGGCTTCGGGACCGCGATGGTCGCGCCCAAGCAGGGGATCTTCCGGGGCACCGCCTCGGTGGTGAATCTCGGGGACGCAGGCGTCCGTGATCGCGTGCTCCGTCCCGATGTCGCGCAGTCCGTCGGCTTCCAGAGGTCGTTCGAGCTGGGCGGCCGGTATCCGAACTCGGCCATGGGCGTGGTGGCGACGATGCGCCAGACCTTCATGGATGCCGACTGGTACCTTCGCGCCTGGGGCGCGTACGAATCGAGCGGTCGGGCCTTCTTGCCGCCGGAGACGAGCGCGGCGCTCGAGGCCCTCGGCGACGCGGTTCAGGGCGGGCAGCCCGTGTTCTTCGAGACCCGGAGCGAGGAGGAGTACCTGCGGGCCCATGCGGTCGCGTCCGAGTTCGGGCTCGTGCCCTGGTTCCGCGGGAGCGGGCAGGAGTACCGGATCCTCGACGTCCTCTCCGGACGGACCGACCCGCTGGTCGTTCCGCTCAACTTCCCGGACGCGCCCGAGGTCGATGACCCCGAGGCGGCGCTCAACGCCGAGCTCGGCGAGCTGCGCCATTGGTACCTCGCGCCGACGAGCCCGGGGCAGCTCGCCGATGCGAACATCCCCTTCGCGATCACGACGGATGGGCTGACGTCCGTGTCCGACTTCCTGCCCAACGTCCGGACGGCCGTGGCGCGGGGGCTGTCGGCGGACGACGCGCTCTCGGCGCTCACGACCACACCGGCCGGGTGGCTCGGCATCGACCGGACGCACGGGACGATCGAGGCCGGCAAAGTCGCGAATCTGGTCGTGGCCGAGGGCGACCTCTTCACCGAAGAGGCCGAGATCCGCGACGTCTGGGTCCACGGCGTGGTCTACGGCGTCACCCGCCCGGCGCAGATCGATCCGCGCGGGACGTGGTCGATCGCGTCCGAAGACCAGTGGGGCTTCACCGCCGAGCTTCATCTCGAAGGCACGCTGAATCGCCTGAGCGGCTTCATCGACATCGCGCCGGGGCCGGACAACTTCCAGGGCGTTCGGGTCGATCTGGCATCGGCGTCCGTCGTGACCGAAACCGGCCGACTCGAGGTGCAGTTCGACGGGGCGGACATCGGATACGAGGGCACGGCGCTGCTGGCCGGAGCGGTGAGCGGCGACGAGTTCTACGGTTGGACATCGCTACCGAACGGAGCGAATCCGTCGTTCCGAGGGACGCGCACCGCGGCCTTCGAGGGGGAAGCGGTCGGGGCCGTGGCGAACGACGTTCCCGATCTCGACCTGCCCTTCATCCGCCCGATGATGGAGTACGGCCGGTCGTCGCTCCCCGAGCAGCCGGCCGCCGTCATCGTGCGGGATGCCACGATCTGGACGATGGGCCCGCAGGGCCGGCTCGAGGGCGCCGACATGCTGGTCCAGAACGGTCTCGTGACCGAGGTGGGCATGAACCTCACCGCGCCGGGCGGGGCGGTGGAGATCGACGGGGCCGGCAAGCACGTCACACCGGGCATGATCGATCCGCACATCCACAACGCCGTCAGCAGCGTGAACGAGACTGGGGCCACGATCGTGCCCGAAGTCCGGATGGGCGACGTGGTGACGCACAACGACATCTGGCTGTATCGCCAGGTCGCTGGTGGTCTGACGACCGCGATGATCAAGCACGGGTCGGCGAACCCGATCGGTGGCGAGAACATCATCATCAAGACGCGTTGGGGCGGTCTCCCCGAGGATCTCATCCTGGAGAACGCCACGCGAACGGTGAAATTCGCGCTCGGCGAGAACCCCAAGCGTTGCTGCTTCGAGGGTCGCTATCCCGACACGCGGATGGGCACCCAGGAGATCATCCGCGACCATTTCCTCGCGGCTCGCGACTACGAGCGTGAGTGGCAGCGTTGGGAGGAGACCGGCGAGGGATTGCCTCCGCGTCGCGATCTGCGGATGGAAGCCATCCTCGACATCCTCGGCCAGGAGCTGCTGATCTCCTCGCACGGCTACCGGGCGGATGGCTATCTGGCGCTGATCCGGCTGGCCGAGGAGTTCGGCTTCCGGGTCCAGACGCTGCAACATGCGGTCGAGGCCTACAAGATCGCGCCGGAGCTGGCCGAGGCCGGCGTGGCGGCGGCGGTCTGGAGCGACTGGGGCGCCTTCAAGATCGAGGCGTACGACGCCACCAAGTACAACGCGCGCATCCTCATGGAGGCCGGCGTGACCGTGTCGCTCCACTCGGACAACGCGCAGATCGCCAGCCGCATGAACTGGGAGGCGGGCAAGCTGCTGCGCACGGGGCTCACCCCCGAGCAGGCGCTCTCGACGG
>JAKSCH010000308.1 GCA_022360695.1 Gemmatimonadota bacterium | reverse complement strand
TCCAGGTCCTCGAGCATGTCGAGGCTCGAACGAAAATCGACCTCCCACCCGCGCTGAAGCGCCGCGATACAGTGGTCGGCTCTTTGCCGGGAGACCGCGTGACCGTCGCCCCCGAACGGGAGTCCGGATCGGCAGGACTTCCTCTCGGCGCTCTGTCGGCGTTCCTGCACCCAATCGAACGTCCGCACGCCGGCTTCCGCCACGTAGAGCGCGAAGACGGTGGCCACGAGGCTGAGCGCCATGCCATCGCGTCGGACCGGGCCGGACAGCCGCATCCAGATGGCGACGAGAAGCCCCGCCACGGGCAGGCCGTACGCCCACAGGAGCTGTCCAAACGAGCTGCGGGCCGAGGAATGCGTGAGCCAGGCGTAGACGAGCAACGAAAGGGCGGCCACGGCGACGATGCGCGTCATGGCGAGCCCGAAGCGACCCGACTCGCGCGGAAGCTTGCTCACATCGTTCTCGCTGCCTGAATGCATCGGAGACTCAGGGATCTTCGTTTGCGCCGACCGGACTCCGGGCGCCCCCTAGAACGGGCCCAATCGAAACGCGACCACGGCAAGCGGCGCCGAGAAGTCCCCGTTGTCGGTATCTCTCGACGTGATTCGCGTGACGAATCGATAGCCGCCGCCGACCTCGAGCAAAAACGGCCCGCCAAGCTCGATCTCGCCACGAAGCGTGGGCTCATACACGAAGATCTCATCGTGATCGTCGTTGTCTTGGTCTCGCCACCGCCGCCCCAGGCCGAACAGGAACATCCCGGCCACGTGAAACCGATCGGTCGTCCAGGCGGTGTACTCGACCTCGACGCCGCCATACGCGAAGTTGTTGATCGGGTCTTCGAGAAACGGAGCATCGAGTCGAGGGAGCAACGCGTAGGCGCCCAACCCGATGCCGAGACGCTCGCGGTGGATCAGGCCCGCGCGAGCTCCGAGGAACGTCGCGGTCTGATCGATGATCTCGGAGAGCTTGAATACCGCGCCGAAGTACGCGCCCGAGTCGCGCTCGCCTTCCGCCCCATCCTGCGCAGCCAGGTCGATCGGCGCGAGCGCCAGCGCGACCGCCAGCACTGATGTGGCTACTCTCATGTCGTGACCTCGGTAGTGTCTCGGTGGGCCGGTGATTCGCCGGGGTGAACGCTGAAAGCGTTGCGGCGTCGACTGATGGGGTGGGCGCAGGAGCTGTGCCATCGCCGGATCTGTCGAGCGATCGCCCGTAACGGCCTGCGCGCCGTGACCTTGCGGATCGTCCCGGGCCGCGACGTCGGCCCGAGCTGTTGAGGGCACGCCTCGTCAGCTCGTAGGCTCGCCCAACACGGTCTCGTAGATTCGGGTAAGCGCTTCACGGAACGCGGCGACCCCGTACCGGGCCTCCGCGACCGAACGGGCACGCTCGCCCATCTCTCTCGCGCGCGCCGGACTTCGGGCCAGGTCGATCAGCGCGGCTGCCAAGGCATCCTCGTCCGCAGTCGGGACCAGGACGCCCGTTCGACCTTCCTCCACGATCTCGCGCGGTCCACCGGCGTCCGTGGACACGACGGGCCGACGGCTCGCCATCGCTTCCACCAGGACCTTTCCGAACGGCTCGGGCATGATCGACGTGTGGACGAGGCAGTCGGACGCTCGCAGGATCGCCGGGACGTCGTCGCGAAACCCGAGAAACCGGACGGAAGCGCCGAGATCGAGCTCGGTCGCGAGCGACTGGAGGCGTCTCCAGAACGACTGAGAAGGACCCGTAGCCTTGGGGGCACCCACGACGAGCGCTTTGACGTTCGGACAGACGTCGACCGTCTTCCGCATGGCCCGCAGGAACACATCCTGTCCCTTCCAGTCCACGATTCTGCCTACGTGCGCGAGCACGTAGTCGCCCGTCTCCAATCCCAACGAGCGACGATCGACCTGAGCCGTCGCCGCCGCGGCGTCATGGACGTCGAAGTGAAACGGGTCGTAGAGGATCTCGACCGGTGCGTGGAGCCTTCCCACGTTTTCGTCCATGTGGGAACGGACCGCCTCGGAGACGGGCAGGTATCGGTCGACTATACGCGACAGCGTACGGTCGAGCGGCGCGTAGTACGACGGTGTGTACCGGACGTGACAGACCTGGGGGACTCCGGCCCACCGCGCGGCCAGGATGGACGGTCGATCTCCGCGAGGATTGTCGTGATTGTGCACGAGATCGATCGAGCCGGCACGAATCGCTCGTGCGATCATCCTACCGGTCGGGATGTCGAACCGGGCCAAACGCTTGCCGGCGTGGAGAAGCGGCCGACGAGGCGGGACTTCGTGCCCCTGCGTCCGCTTGGCACGGGCCCGCTTGGGGGGGCGACCGAGCGTCTCGACGGTCGCCCCGAGGCTTCGAAATGTGGATTCGTATCCCGTGTCCCTCTGGTACGAGAGAACGACGGGCTCGTAGCGATCTCGATCCAGAGCCCGAATCACATCGATGAGCCCCGTCATCGACCCCCCGCCCGCGGGTCGTTGCACGAACATGATCCTGCGTATC
>JAKSCH010000535.1 GCA_022360695.1 Gemmatimonadota bacterium | reverse complement strand
AGGAGGGACTCCTGGATTTCGCGGAGCTTGTTGAGCATCTCGGTGGCGTCCCGGTCATCGCCGATCTCGCGGTGGGCCGCTTGCAGGTAGGCGTACTCCGCCGTCTGGGAGATCACGCGGCCCAGCTCCTGGGCCTTCTCGAAGATGCGCTCTCGATCATCCATACGTTCGACCAAGCGTTGGTGAGGGGGTTCCGCCGCGCGGAAGTCGCCGTGGCTACGACAGAGGTGAAAGCCGCGTCCGCTACCGACGGCGCGGCGGCGCTCCAACGCTCGATAATAACGTGCGTTGCGGGAGGACGCGACTCGGGTCTCGCGGGCGCGTCACGCCGGCCGTCGTGCCGTCGCGAAGCGCTCCCGGCCGTTCAGATCCCGCTCGATGCGCGCGTCCGCCAGGCCGCGCGTCGAGCGAAGGAGCGCCAGGACCTCCGGGCCCTGCGACGCTCCGATCTCGAGGAAGAGCGCGCCGTCGGACCCCAGCGCTCCGACCGCTCCGTGGACGATCGTACGAATCACGTCGAGTCCATCTTCTCCACCGTCGAGCGCCACCCGCGGTTCGTGGTCGCGGACGACGGGATCCAGCGCGACCCACTCGGCGCTGGTCACGTACGGGGGATTCGATACGATGAGATCGAAGGGCGGTTCCTCCGCGACCGCGGGCCAGATCTCGGAGGGACACGCCCGGAGCTCGAGACCCCGTGCCTCCACCCGGCGCGCGTTCTCGGTCGCGAGCGCTCGCGCCGCGGGCGCCACGTCGAGCGCGATCACGCGTTTCGCGAGCCCCTCGTCGAGGAGCGACAGCGCTACCGCGCCGGAGCCCGTCCCGATGTCGAGGGCACGATCGGCCGGCGCCCCGCGCGCTTCGACCCACCGCGCGACGAGATCCACGAGCTGCTCGGTCTCGGGACGCGGAATCAGCGCCCGACCGTCGCTGATGAGGCGAAGCGAGCGAAAGTCGGCCGTGCCCTCCACGTGTTGCAACGGCTCGCCTTCGAGCCGCCGCGAGACGGCCTTCGCGACCCGGGCCGCGAACGCCGGGTCGACACCGATCTTCCGGCTCGCCCCGAGCTCGGCGGGCTCGATCTCGAGGGCGGCCGCGACCAGGCGTCGCGCTTCGACGTCCGGGGAGGCGAGGCCCGCGAGCTCGAGCTCCCGCGTCACGCCCCGCACGATCTCGCCACGCGTCGGTCCCGCGGGTCTGCGACCCGCTTCGGATGGGAGCTCGCGGCTCAGGGCTCCCTCCGACCGCTCATGCGGCGTCGGTCCCGGCGGCTATTCGCTCCTCCACGCCGGCGACCCGGAGCGCCTCGACCACGTCCGCCAGATCTCCATCCATGATCGCATCCAACCTGTGAGTGGTGAGCCCGATCCGGTGATCGGTCAGGCGGTTTTGGGGGAAGTTGTACGTGCGGATCTTGGCCGAGCGGTCGCCGGTGCCGACCTGCGTGCGTCGCTCCCGCGCGCGCTCGGCCTCCTGCTCCGCGATCTCCCGATCGAGCAGCCGGCTGCGGAGGACCTTCAGCGCCTTCGCCTTGTTCTTGTGCTGCGACTTCTCGTCCTGGCACGAAACGACGAGCCCGGTCGGAATGTGCGTGATGCGGACCGCCGAGTCCGTCGTGTTGACCGACTGACCGCCCGGGCCCGACGATCGGAACACATCGATCTTGAGATCCGACGGCTCGATCTCTACATCGACCTCTTCGGCCTCGGGCAGGACGGCGACGGTCGCCGCCGATGTGTGGATCCGGCCCTGGCTTTCGGTCTCCGGGACGCGTTGGACGCGGTGGACGCCCGACTCGTAGCGAAGGCGCCCGTACGCTTCCTTCCCGCGAACCGTGAACGAGATCTCCTTCACCCCTCCGAGCGTCGCTTCGCTCGTGTTGATGAGCTCGATCTTCCACCCGGACTCCGACGCGAACCGCGAGTACATGCGATAGAGGTCGGCGGCGAACAGGGCCGCCTCATCGCCGCCCGTGCCGGCGCGGATCTCGACGACGGCGGGTCGATCGTCGAGCGGGTCCTTGGGGACCAGGAGTCGAAGCAGCTCTTCGACGGCGGCTTCCTGCGCCGCCTCGAGCTCTTCGACCTCGGCTTGGGCGAGCGCGGCGAGCTCGGGGTCGCCGTCCGCGTCGCCCGCGACTTCGCGGGCGCCCTCGAGATCCGCCAGCGACTTGAGGTGTGCCTTGGCGGCACGGACCAGCGGCTCGAGACCGGAGTGCTCCTGCGCGAGCTCGCGAAGCCGATTCACGTCGCCCAGCACGTCGGGCCGGGCCATCTCCTCCGCCAACGCCTCGTGGCGCTCGATCGCGCCCTGCAAACGCGCGACGAACGGATCCACGTCACTCATGCGAGTGGCTCGGGTCGGGCGTCGTTACGCGACCGTGGCAGTCGGTCCGCGCGTCGCTACGCGTCCGCCGTCTCGGTCTCCGGCGCGGCGTCGGCATCCTCCGTGACGCCCTCATCGCCGGCCGTGTCGTCGGTCGCGGCGGAGGCGCGCTTGCGTTTCGCATCGTCGGCGGTCGCGCCGTACTTGGCCTTGAACCGCTCGACGCGGCCGGCCGTGTCGACGAGCTTCTGCCGACCCGTGAAGAAGGGGTGACAGTGCGAGCAGATCTCGACGTGGATCTCGCCGACGGTCGAGGCGGTCTCGGTCACGCGACCGCAGGCGCACGTGATCTTGGCGGGCGCGTAGTCCGGATGGATTCCCGATTTCATCTCTATATTACCTTCGTTGTCACGCGCGTAGCTCGCGTATCGACTCTGGGGTATCGGAGGAAGATACTCGGCGACCGGGGCCGACTGCAACGAAACGCTCGTCCGATCGGCACCCCTCCTACGGCGTCAAGACCACGCGCTCGGCCACCGCGGACTCGACGCGCTCCCGCGAATAGTAGAGGGGGAAGAACCGGTCTTTCGCCCACCCGTCGAACAGGTTCCGATACATCGGATCGTCGGGATCTCCGCCCTGTCCCGGCGTGTTCGTGAACACGGCGGTGTCCCAATCGCCCGCCTCGGTGATGATCCGGAACGAGGCCCCCGAGGCCTGGTTGTCGCCGAACCCGGTCTGGTTGACCGTGTAGCCGTTTCCGCCTCTCGGGTGCGGACCCACTTCCAGCCGGTCCCGCATCGCGGCGTTGACCGCGCCGGACAACGGGTGTCGGAGCCGGACGTGCTTGAAGGCCTCGTCTCCGTAGCGCGGCGTCTCGCCGCCGAAGCGCCGCGCCACGTCGTCGAGCGCCTCGGTCAGCGTCTGACGCAGAAACGCGTCGCGACCGGCGACCGGATCGCCGTCTCCCAGCCGCCCGAACCAGACCGGCGGTGCGGCGAGCCAGTCGATGGTCTTCTTCATCGACACGAAGGAGATCTGACCCCGCACCTGCGGCGGGACGACCAACCGCACCATGCCGCGCTGGATCGCGCGCTCCCACGCCACGTAGACCGCCGCCCGGCTCGAGCCGGGCGAGAGCCCGTAGTCCCAGTCGAGCAGCTCGTCGCGCGCCGAGGCGGCCTCCCCCTCGAGATCGAGCCCGCGGAGAAACGGCACGAGCGATCGCGCCGGCAACGACACGTAATCGGTCGCCAACGCCATCATCTCGGAGATCGTGAAGCGACGACCGCTGCTCAAGACCTCTCCGATGCGGGCGCTCCGGAACGGGTCGCTCCAGCTGTATCCGACCGCGTCGGGGTGCTCGTACCCCGGGGGCACCAGGTTCTCGTTCGCGGTCGCCCAAAACCCTTTCTCGGGGTTGAAGACGTGCGGCTTGTGCTTGATCTCGAGGTATCCGTCCCACTCGTACCGACCGTCGCCCGGCACCGGGACCAGCCCGCTCCAATTCCGCCGGATCGGCGCGATTCCGACGGCTTGCCAGCCGATGTTCCCTTCGACGTCGACCCAGACCATGTTCTCGCCGGGGATGTTGCTGTAGTTGCACGCGTCCCGGAACTCTTCCCACGTGGTCGCCTGGTCCATCCGAAGGCTGGCGAGATACGGGGCGCCCCCGACTTCCATCCAGCCGGCGCGAACGGCGTAGGCGAGTCGGTTGTCGCGGTCCTCGTATACCACCGGCCCGTGACGCGTGTACTTGTGCTGGACCTGCACGTCGTCCGCGTCCTCGACGGGGATCGTGTCGTCGATGATGCGCATCGACTCCCAGCCGCCGTCGTAGCGATACCGGTGGGGGTCGTTCGGGTCCGTCTCGTAGACGTAGAGATCCTCGGCGTCGGTCTGGAACACGGTGAGACCCCACGCGCCGTGCCGGTTGTGTCCGATCGAGACGCCGGGGAGCACGGGCTCGCCGCCGCCGATCACGTCCCACCCCGGCCCGACGAGATGGACGAGATACCGGAGCGAGGGCGCGGCCTGAACGCGGTGCGGGTCGTTGGCCATGATCGGCCGGCCGCTCAACGTCCGCTCGCCGGAGACGACCCAGTTGTTGCTGCCGAGGGTGGCCCGTTCGAGCGGACCGAACGCGACGTTCACGCCCTCGAAGTCGGGGACGCCGTCCTCGGTGGCGGCGGCGCGGTATTCCGCGCCGACATCCTCCGGCTGGAATCGGACCGGGCCACGGAAGGCGCGGTACACATCCAGGATCTCGGGACGCAGCAACGACCCGTCGATCGCGGGATCCAGCGCGAGATCCGGATCGCCGGGGTGGAAGTACTCGATGTCCTTTACCGCCTCGGGCCCGATCGCCGCGACGGCGATCCCCAGGTCGAGCTCCTGACCGATGTTCATCAGGAGTCCCTGGTGCCGCGAGATGACGACCTCCGGCGTCCAGGGCGCGGGGACGATATCGAGCATCTCGAATTCGATCGGCAGCAGGTCCGGGTTCGCCTCCGTCTCGGCGATGTACGCGTTGATACCGTCGACGAAGGCACCGATGATCGCGGCGCCCCGCGGGTGGTAGTGGTCGAGCTCGGTCTCCAGGTCGCCACGGAACCGGAACAGCCGCGCTCCGCGGTCGCGCTCGATCTCGCGTGGACCGAGGATCTCGGACACCGTCCCGGTCGCTTGCCGCCGCCACATCTCGAACTGGAACAGACGATCACGCGCGGCGGTGTAGCCCTGCGCGAAGAACAGGTCGTGCTCCGTCTCCGCGTAGATGTGCGATACGCCCCACAGGTCCTCGAGGATCTCCACCTCCGCCTCCAGACCCGGGGCGGCGAGCGTGGTCGTCTCCACCGGGCGGACCGCGTCGGCGAGGATCGACCGATCGGGTCTCGTCGAGACGCCCAGCCACGAGGGAACGAGGAGGAGAACCGTGAGGACGGCGAACGCACGCAGGCGCATGGTGAGCCTCCGGGTGGTGATGAGACCGCGCTTCGGACCGGGGCGGCCCGACGGAGAAGCTACGGCGGTCATCGGTGGCTGTCAGGCGTCGCGAACCGCGCGACGCCGGGCGCTCACGGCGTTTCGAGCCCCGACGCGAGAGGCGGGGCCCCGATCCGCGCGATCAACCGGTCCGCGGAGCGCCGCGTCTCGCGGAACCGATCGAGCGCCTCGGACGGCAACGGGCGTTCGACGGGGAGGTCGATCGAGGAAGGATCCACCGGACGCCCCCCGATCAGGAGCTCGTAGTGGAGGTGAGGCCCGGTCGCGAGCCCCGTCGCTCCGACGCTGCCGATCCGCTCGCCCTGGGTCACGCGGGTCCCGGGGACGAGACCGGGGGCGACCCCGCTCAGGTGCGCGTAGCGGGTCCGGATCCCGTCGGCGTGGTCCACCTCGATGAGCAGCCCGTAGTCCCCCGCCCACCCCGCCGTCCGCACGGTGCCGTCGCCGGTGACGCGCACCGGGGTCCCCGGCGCGGCTCCGTAGTCGACCCCCCGGTGCGGACGCGACCGGCCGAGGGCCGGGTGATAGCGGTCCGAGGAGAAGCGGCTCGTGACCCGTACCAAGTCGAGCGGCGCGCGCAGGAACGGGCCTTTCAGATTCGTCCCGCCCGCATCGTAGTACAGCGGCCGATCCGGGTCGGCGGCGAAGCGATAGGCCCGGAGCCGACCCGCGGTTCCCCACCAGTCCGCGGCCAACGGACGCTCGGCGCGCGCCGTACCGTCGGGTCGGATCTCCCGCTCGACCGCGATGCGAAACGCATCCCCGGGTCGCACGTCCCGGAAGAAGTCCACCTGCCACGCGAACACATCCGCGAGGTGCCCGGCTAGCGCCCCCCTGCCCTCCGCGTCGAGCCTCTCGTGCTCTCCCCCGAGGCGGGCCGCCCATAGCCCGGTGTCGTCGACCCGCCCGCTCACCACGACCGTGTCGAGGCGGACGGTGACGCTCTCGACGGCCACCGCCCACGCCGCGCCATGGATCTGGAAGACGAGCGTGCGGTCGCGATCGACGACCACTTCGACTCGCTCGGGCGGTGCGTCGGGCCAACCGTGAAACCGCGCGCGCGCCGTCGGGCCCAGCCCGCCTCGATCGACGTAGGGTCGGGCCAGGTCGCGCAGCAACGCGACTTCGCGCCCGCTCAGGCCCCCGTGGCCGAGCAGGTCGGAGAGCGTCTGGCCCGGCTCGGTCTTCCTCTCGTGCACCGGAAGCGACGGACGCCGGACCCCGATCCCGGCGTGCGAGACCTCGCCATCGCCCCCCATCGCGGCACGAAACAGGAAGGAGCCGAAGGCGATCGGCGCCGCGATCGCAGCGGCGACCGTAGCGACACGAATCGGCAAGCCCGGCGGCCGTGAGCTACGCTCCTTCGACTCGGGTCTGGTCATCACCCCGTCGTCCCCCCGTCGTTAGCGACTCGCGCGTACCCGAAAGCCGTCCGCGGCACGCACCGAGCATCCGCCCCCACCGCAACCTCCCTGCCTACCCCAATCTCATGTCATCCGACGGCGCAACACGCTACAACGAAACGTCTTATGGACGTCATCTCGTGTCGATTATCGAGAGATGGCCGGAAAGAGACGCGGAAGACGGGGTAGGCAGACGCAGAAGACCCGAACGTCAGCGATCCTCGAGACGATACACGAACTTGAGACCCGACCAGGTCTCGTCGACCGCGCACACCTTCACGTCCACCAGCCCGGCAGCCAGACCGAGCTCGCGGACGACGTTCCCGTCGAGCTCCGTGGGAACGCCGGCCGTCTTCTTCGGCCACGAGGCCCAGATCATCCCGTCTTTCACGATGCGGCGTTTCGCGGACGCCAGACCCCGACTCAGCTCGGCGCGGGTTTTCGCGAACACGTGGACGAAGTCGAGGTTCCGCGCCCGATCGCCCAACGGGCGGGCGCCCTCGGGCAACGGGCCCAGCAGGTCCAGGTAGTGCTCGGGCGCTCGGACCAGCCACAGGCGGGCCCCCGGCTCGATCCCGAGCTTCCGGACGAGCGGCGTGCCCGAATAGCCCTCGGGGATGGGGGGTCGGTCTCCGCCGGCATTCGCCATGGTCCCCCTCCACGGGTGCTCGTTCGTCGACTCCGCTACGCCGCGACTCCCCGGACAACGGGGCGGTGTGACGCTACGAGGTCAAGGTCCGTCTTCCGAACGAGAGCGGTCATCCTCGGCGACGCGACCGGCGGCGGTGCGGGGCTCGTGATGAGGCTCCGGAGCGTCCCGGGGACCCACTCTCGCGCGAATCGCGATCCGCCGCGGGACCCAGGTGGCGCGGGAGCGTTCTCTCGGCGTGGCGGCTGACGTCATAGATTGATGACGTGCAGGGTCGTACGATCCTGCAACAGTGGCATTCGTCGTAAGGAGTGGACGGGATGGATCGGGAGCGGCGCCGGAGCGCGCATCGCAAACGGCTGTTGATCGCCCTCGGGGTCTCCGCCGGAGTCCACGCGGCGGTCTTCTCGGCGGTCACGCTCGACGTGCCCGCGTGGCAGGCCCCGGAGTCGGATCGGGCGCTACGGCTCGTCGAGTGGGAGTTGGATGATGAATGGACGACGCGAGCCATCCGCATCGTCGAGGAGACGAGCGCATACGGGACGACGAGCGCGCGCGAGTCGTCCCGAGGGAAGGCCGATGCCCCGGGCGCGGTCGGAATCGGGGCGATCACGACGGCGATCGTGCCCGACGACGCCCTGCCGAGCCTCGCTCCCGACGCCCCGGCGCTCGCCCTCACGATGGCGACGGCCGACGCGCCCCAGACCATCCCGCTGATGGCGGCTCGACCGACCAACCGCGGACTCGTCGTCCGAGGGGGTGGAGCGACCGGCGAGCGCGGCTTCGACTTCGAGGCGGCGAGCGACGCGGCCCGCGCGGCCGAGCGCGCGAAGGGCGGAAACGGGGTCGGTTGGCTCGGTGGCGCGGGTCACGAGGGTCACGGTCATGGCCCCTTCGGCGAGTGCCCGCCGGGACCGACCGACCTGGTGCGCCCCTGGGACGGGAATCCCGGTCTGGATGAGCCGACGGGTCAGATCCCCTTCATCGGCGGGATCGGGAATCCGATCGGGTTCGGAGGCCGGAGCCCCGGCATCGGGTCCGAGAAGGGGCGCGGCATCATCGGGCGCAGACCCGCTGGTGGTAGCGCCATCAACCGAGTGATCCCCGGGCGGAGCGGACGCTACTAGGCGGAGCCGCCGTGAGGAGCTATTCGGTCGCCGCGCGCTCGCGATACGCGATCATGTGACGCAGCGCGCGCGGCCGATCGCCTTTCTTCTCGTACAGACACGACAGGTTGAAGTGCGCGTCGCCGAGCTCGGGGTCGAGCTCCAGCGCGTGGGCGTACGCGGCCTCCGCCTCGGCGATCCGACCGGCGTCATCGAGCGCGACCCCGAGGTTGAACGAGACGGTCGGATCGGGCTCGATCTCGAGCGCGCGTCGATAGCTCTCGATCGCCTCCCCGAGATGCCCCTCTTGTTGCAGGAGGAACCCCAGCCCGACGTGCGCCTCCCAGCGGCCGGGATCCGACGTGGTGGCACGGCGGTACGCGTCGATCGCGGCCTCGGGGTCGGTCGCCTCCAACGAGGCGGCCCGCGCGAGGAGCGCGGCCGCCTCGCCCGGCGCGACCGCATCGCCGCCCCCCGACGTGGATGCATCGCGCGAGTCGTCGGCACCCGAGCGCCCCGTCTTCTCTTCGAGGACGACGCGCGTCGGGGGACCGGCGAGGTCGAGCTGAAACTGACCCGAGTCGGCGCGCCACACGACGGAACCGTCCCGGACCACCACGTGAGCGCCCAGCGCCTCCAGCCGCAGACCGGCGACCTCGACATCGTCCGTGGCCCTCAGCCGAGCGAGCGCGCCCGAGATCCGTCGACTCGGCACATGGGCCCGCTTGAGTCCGGCCGCCATCCGGAGCACGACGAGATCTCGGAACCCGAAGCGGGCCTCGTCCATGCCGGCGATCTCGGGGTGGTCCAGCCCGGCCCGCGCGAAGCTTCGCACTTGTGTCGGCGTCAGATCGAGAAGCGCCGCGGCCTCCCGAACCGAAAAGGTGTGCTCTCCCATGTCTCCGCCCCTCGTTCCCGTCCGCCCGCGGGGCGCGCGTCTACTTCGCGCCCGCCGCCTTCTTCGTGGCCTTCCCTCGCGTCGGCTTCTTCGCCTTCTTCGGCCCGGACTCGGACTTCGCGACGCTCGCCTTGAGCGCCTCCATGAGGTCGATCACCTGCGTCTTGGCCTCTTCTTCGGGTGGCGCCGTGATCTCGCTCCCGTCCGCGACCTTCTTCTCGATCGCGGCCAGCATCCGCTGTCCGACTTCGTCCTTGTACTTGCTCGGGTCGAACTCCTCCGACGCGATCTGCTCGATGAGCTGCGTGGCCAGCGTGAGCTCCGTCGCATCGACATCGCCCTCTCCACCCGGCACCTCGGCCATGTCGCGCACCTCGTGCGCGTAGTGGAGCTGCTCCATCACGAGATGGTCGCCGACGGGCCGAACGAGCACGAGATACTGCTTGCCGCGCGCGGCGTACTTGGCGAGCGCGGCCCACCCCGTCTTCTCCATGGCGGCGCCCAGGAGCTTGTACGCCTTCGCCCCGCCCTTGTCGGGCCCCAGGTAGTACGTCTTCCCGATGTAGACGCGCTCGACCTGGTCGACCGGCACGAACTCGACGATGTCGATCGCCTGCGTGGCCTCGGCCTCGAGCGCCTTGAGCTCGTCCGTCGTGAACGTGACGTATTGGTCCTTCGCGAACTGATACCCCTTGATCAGCGAGCTCCGCTCGACGGGATCTCCCGTCTTGGGGTCGACGTATTGCTGTTTGACTCGACCGCCGTCGGGCGAGAGGAAGTTGAACCGAACCTTCTGGGAGTTCTCGGAAGACGAATAGAGCTGGATCGGGATCGAAACGAGCCCGAACGAGATCGTGGCGGATGCGATGGGCCGAGCGGCCATCGGGTCAGCCCTCCGTTGTGCGTTCTCCGACTCGACGTGGCCGTCGCCTGTCGAGGAGCCGCCTAAAGATAACGGAACCGCCGGGTGGGGCGAATCCGCGCCATCCCGCGGGATCACCGTCGCGACCCTCGACGTCCGACCGAGCGGATCGAGACGGGACGGCATGGCATCGCGGATCCACGCCGGGCATCCTGATACCGGCCGGTTTCTTCGACGGCGAGAGAGGACGCGGCGGTCCTGGGGACGGTCCCGATGCCGAAGAAAACTCCGAGCGCGACCCCGTCGCTCGACACGTATCGCGAGAAACGATCCGCGGAGCGCACGCCCGAGCCGTTCGGCGCGGCTCCCGGGACGGGGATCGGCGTGTTCGTCGTGCAAAAGCACAACGCGAGTCGATTGCACTACGACCTACGACTCGAGATCGACGGGACGCTCGTGTCGTGGGCCGTGCCCAAGGGCATCTCGCCCGATCCCGTCGACAAGAAGCTCGCCGTCCATGTCGAAGACCACCCGGTCGAGTACATCGAGTTCGAAGGCGTCATCCCCGAGGGCGAGTACGGCGCGGGCGAGATGATCGTCTGGGACATCGGCCGCTGGATCGCGCTCGAGGATCCTCGGATCGGGTTGGAGGAGGGGAAACTGCTGTTCGAGCTCCGGGGGCACAAACTCAAGGGTGTCTGGACCCTCGTGAAGCTCAAGAAGAGCGAGACGGGGAACGAGTGGCTGTTGATTCGCGAGAAGCGCGGAGGGCACCCGATCCTGGCAGACGGATCGCTCGCGGAGAGCTCGATTCTCTCCGGTCTCACGATCGAGGACATGGCCGCGCGGGAGAACGGCTGGTACCCGGGCGAGCCCGTACTCGAAGCGCTCGAAGGGGCCGGCGCGAAGGAACGTCGGGTCGACCCGAAGACGGTCACGTTCATGTTGGCCAAGCAGGGCGACCGTGCGTTCGATGACCCCGACTGGCACTTCGAGCTCAAGCTCGATGGATACCGTATGCTCGCCTCGTCGACCGAGGGACGCGCGCAGTTGCTGACCCGAAACGGTCACGACGCGACGCCCAGCTTCCCCGAGATCGCGCGCTCGCTCAGGAAGCTCCCGTTCGAGCACGTCGTGCTCGACGGCGAGGTCGTCGTCCACGATCGCTCGGGTCTGCCCAGCTTCCAGGGTCTCCAGAAGCGCGCGCGTCTTTCCCGACCCCCGGATGTCCGGCGCGCTTCGTTCGAGCGCCCCGCCCACTACTACGCCTTCGACCTGCTCGGCTTCGACGGCTACGACCTGCGCCGCCTTCCGCTTTCGACCCGACGCGAGATGCTGCGTCTCGTCGTGCCCGAGACCGGGCCGATCCGGTACAGCGAAGGGTTCGACGGGGCCGGCACCGCGCTCTTCGCTCAGGTGCAGGAGATGGGGCTCGAAGGCGTGATGGCGAAGAAATCCGATTCCATCTACGTGGGCGACCGCTCGGACAGCTGGCTCAAGATCCACGCGGCGCACCAGTCGAACTTCGTCATCATCGGGTACACGGCGCCCAAGGCGTCACGAACGGGATTCGGTGCGCTCCACGTCGGCGTCTACGACGAGCTCGACGACGGCGGGGACGACGGCCCCGAGGCGCGGGTGGTCGATGGCCTGGTCTTGCGGTACGCGGGTCGCGTGGGGACGGGGTTCGACGAGAAGCTGCTGACCGAGCTGCTGACCGAGATGGACGAGCTCGAACGAGATGGGCCGGCGTTCGGAGGACACCTGCCGAACGGTGCCGAGCACACGTGGGTCGAGCCCGAGCTCGTCGCCGGGGTGCGGTACAAGGAGTTCACGGAGGAGGCGATGCTTCGGCAGGCCGCCTTCGTCGGGCTGCGCGACGTGCCGCCGACGGACTGCCTGAGACCCATCGATCCCCGCGATGCGTTGAGCGAGCCCGTCCCCGTCGATTTCGGCCCGCCTCCGCTCGACGAGATCCCGTTGTCGAATCTCGACAAGGTGTTCTGGCCCGAGGAGGGGTATACCAAGGGCGATCTCATCGCCTACTACCGCGCGATCGCGCCCGCGCTCCTCCCCTATCTTCGCGAGCGTCCGCTCGTCCTCACGAGGTACCCCGACGGGATCCACGGGAAGAGCTTCTTTCAGAAAAACGCGCCCGGGTTCGAGCCCGAGTGGATCCGAACCGAGGGGATCTGGAGCGAGGGCTCCGAGCGCACCATCGAGTACTTCATCGCGGACAACGCGGCGGCGCTGGTCTATCTCGCGAACCTGGGCACGATCCCGATCCACGTGTGGGCGAGCCGGCTCGATGCGCTCGAGAAGCCGGACTGGTGTCTCCTCGACCTCGACCCCAAGCACAAGGTCGACGGCGAAGACGTCTACGCGTCGTTCGAGATCGTCGTCCAGGTGGCGCGGGCGATCCACGAGCTGTGCGAGGAGATCGAGCTCCCCGCCTACGCGAAGACGAGCGGATCATCCGGCATTCACGTGATGATCCCGCTCGGTCGTCAGCTGGAGTACGAGCAATCGCGCGCGCTCGCGCACCTCCTCGCGAAGACGGTATCCGACGAGCACCCCGACATCGCGACGGTGACGCGGAATCCCTCGAACCGCGAGGGTCGTATCTACATCGACTACGTGCAGAACGGACACGGACGACTCGTCGTCTCGCCGTATTGTGTGCGGCCACGGGAAGGCGCGACCGTATCCGCCCCGCTCGAATGGACCGAGGTAAAGGAGGGCCTCTCGATGGAGACGTTCACGATCGAGTCGATACCCGAGCGGGTCGCGTCACTGAAGGAGGATCCGTTGCTGCGCGTCCTCGACGAACGGCCCGATATCATGTCGGCGCTCGAGGCGCTCCAGGAGAGGCTCGCGTGAGCATCGGGATGAGCGGTGACCCGCTGTTCGAGGCGATGCGGCTCGCCCTCTCGGTCGACGACGTCAAGAAGAAACCGCTCGTCCGCCTGCTCGAGCACATGGTGTGGGCCGATTCGCTCGTCGCGGAGAGCCTCGCGGCCGCGACCCCGGCGCACGGCGCGTCGAGCGCCGAGGTGGCCGAGGCCTGGGGTCTCTATGCCCACGTGCTCGGGGCGGAACAGATTTGGCTCGCGCGGATACTCGGACAGCCGGACGGTCCGGTCTGGCCGACGCCCGACCCCGCCGCGCTCGACGCGCTCCGCGACGAAGTCCTCGAGGGCTACGGGACGCTGCTCACCGAGCTCACCGATGAAGAGCTCGGCCTCGTGATCCCCTATGCCAACAGCGCCGGCGATCGCTTCCATACGAGCGTCGAGGACATCCTCCACCACGTCTTTCTCCACGGCGCGTATCACCGCGGCCAGGTGGCGCTGCTCCTCCGAACGTGCGGCGCCGACCCGGCCCCGTCGGACTTCATCGCGTTCGCCCGCGGCGCGCCGGCCGCGACGCGAGACGATTCCGATTGAGAGGGAAGACATGAGCGCGCAGGCATCGACTCGGACCCGGACATCGCAAGCGGGGCTCACGGCCGCCGGCGCGATCGAGCTGCTCCGCGAGGGGAACGCGAGGTTCGTCGCGGGCGATCCCGCTCGTCGGGACCTCGCGGAGCAGGTACGCACGACGGCGGCGGGACAATACCCGTTCGCCGCCGTGCTCGGTTGCATCGACTCGCGCGTCCCGATGGAGATCGTGTTCGACCAGGGAATCGGGGACATCTTCTCGGCGCGGGTCGCCGGAAACGTCGTGAACGGAGACGTGCTCGGCAGCATGGAGTTCGCGTGCGCGGTCGCGGGCTCGAAGGCGGTGGTCGTCCTCGGCCACACCTCGTGCGGGGCGGTCAAAGGCGCCATCGACGACGTCGAGCTCGGGAACCTCACGGCGCTCGTCGACAAGATCCAGCCGGCGGTGACCGCGGTCGAGGGCGCGCGCGACGCGTCGAACCGCGCCTACGTGGACGCGGTCGCGGAGACCCACGTCCGGCTCGGGCTCGATCAGATCCGCGGGCGGAGCCCGGTGCTGGCGGAGATGGAGGCGAACGGAGAGATCGCGATCGTCGGCGCGATGTACGACGTGGCGACGGGCGCCGTGCGCTTCCTCTGACGGCCGCGCAGCACCACTGGACCACTGGGCGGTTGCCCTCCACCTCCGGAGCGAGCACCCTGGATCGGTCCTCCTCCGAACCTCGGGTCGCGGACGAAACCATGATCCACTCCACGACGCCCCGGCGCGGTCCGTCTCGCGGGACGCGTCACGTCCGGATCGGCATGCTGGTCGCGCTCGCGGGTCTCGCGTGCGACCGCCCGCCCGCGTCGGAGCCGGCGGAGAGCGCCGCGGCGGCGCCTCGTCCGCGCGCCGGGCAGGCCTGGGTCATCTTTCCGTCCGACACCGTCGTCGCCGAGGTCGCCGCCGACCCCGCGGCCCGGTATCGAGGTCTGCGCTTCCGACAGTCCCTCCCGGATGGGACGGGGATGGTGTTTCTCTTCGATGAGCCGGGACCGCGCGAGTTCACGATGGCGGACACGTACGTACCGCTCGACATCGCGTTCATCGGGGCGGACATGACGATCGGCGAGATTCTCCCCATGACGCCGCTGGAAGAGGGTCCCTACCGAACCGATGTAGAAGCGTTGATGGCCTTGGAGGTCCCGCAGGGCTGGTACGCGGCGCACGGCATCGAGGTCGGCACGCCCGTCGAGATCGAACTCGGTAGCTGACTCGACCCGGGTCCGGCACATTCGGTGGCTTCGTTGTCTCCATACGGGAGAAACCGGTGCGGTGCCGTCGGAGCGCCGATTTCGACACGACCTCCACGACTCGAGGCGGCATGAAAACGATCCAATGCGCCTTCGTAGCCGGTACGCTCGCGGTGTCATCGATGCTGAGCGCACAGGAGCCACCGCTCACGGAGGCGTCGCGGATCGAGTCGGCACCCGTGATCGACGGTCGACTCGACGACGGCGCGTGGTCGGGGCTTTCCGCGCTGTCGGGGTTCACGCAGCGCGAGCCCTCCGAGGGGCGCCCGGTCTCGCAAGCGACCGAGGTCCGGATCGGCTACGACGCCGACGCGCTGTACATCGGCGCCTGGCTGTTCGACGAGGATCCCTCGGGAATCGTAGTCGGACAGACGTTGCGCGACGCGTCGCTCAACGATTCCGACGCGTTCGTCGTGGTGCTCGACACGTACCTGGATCGCCAGAACGCGTTCGTGTTCGGGACCACGCCCGCCGGGATCGAGTACGACGGTCAGGTCGCCGGGGAGGGCGTGGGCGGTGGCGCCGGGGGAGGGCGCCAGCAGCGCGGCTCGGCCGGCGGGTTCAACCTGAATTGGGACGGGTCGTGGGAGGTCGCCACCTCGCGAGATGAGCTCGGTTGGTACGCCGAGATCCGGATCCCCTTCTCGACCGTGCGGTACGGCGCCGGAGGAGCGCAGCGATGGGGTCTGAACCTCGAGCGTCGGATCCGGCGAAACAACGAGCAGTCCACCTGGGCTCCCCTGCCCCGACAGTTCAACGCGTACCGGATCTCGCTCGCGGGAACCATGGCGCTGAGCGCTCCCGCCAAACGCACCGTGAGCTTCAGCCCCTATGTGCTGATGGATGGGTTCCGCGACTACCAGGTGGCCTCACCGGAGACCGACTACGGGAGTCGGATCGGAGGCGACGCCAAGATCGGTCTCAACCAGAGCCTCACGCTCGATCTGACCGTGAACACAGACTTCGCCCAGGCCGAGGTCGATGACCAGCAGGTGAACCTCACGCGGTTCAGCCTCTTCTTCCCCGAGAAGCGCGCCTTCTTTCTCGAGAACGCGGGCACGTTCGCGGTCGGCGCCAGCCGCTCGGCCGAGCTCTTCTTCAGCCGACGGATCGGCCTCTCGGAAGGTCAGGAGATCCCCATCCAGGCCGGTGCGCGGATGACCGGAAAGATCGGCGACTTCCAAATCGGTCTCCTCAACATCCAGACGAGCGACGTGTTCGCTCCCGACGAGGAGACGGGGATCGAGGAGCAGGTCGCGCCCGACAACAACTTCGGCGTGCTCCGCGCGTTCAAGGAGTTCGGGAACCGAACGCGGCTCGGGGGGATGCTCGTCTCGCGGCTCAACACCTCGGACACGGACGACTACAACCTCACCTACGGGATCGACGGACGGCTCGGAGTCGGCGAGGCGTTGACGCTCGATGGATGGGCCAGCCTCACGTCGACCCCCGTGGCAACGGGCGAAGATCCGGACGGCTCGGGATTCAACGACGGAGAGTACGGATTCGCGGGCGGACTCCGATACGTCACGCGCGACTGGCAGGTGTCGGCCGGATACCGCCAGATCGGGGACGCGTTCAACCCGGAAGTCGGGTTCGTGAACCGACGCGACTACCGGCACGTTAACTTCCGCGTGCTGCGGCACCTGCGCGTCGAGAGCGTGCCGTGGTTCCGCGAGCTCCGGCCCCACATCTCGGGAAACGTCTTCTGGTCGCTCGATGGCTTCAACGAGTCGTATATCTACCACTTCGACAACCATTTCGCGTTCGAGACCGGCGCGTTCTTCCAGCGCCCGGGGTTCAATCTCACGGGCGAGGGGCTCGAGGAGCCGTTCGAGATCCGAGAAGGCATCATCATCCCGCCGGGCACCTACGAGAACGTCGACTGGGAATTCCGAGCGAACACGAACCGGGGCGCACCGCTCTCGTTCTCGGCGGGCTGGGATCTCGGTGGCTTCTACAACGGGACTCGATTCGGCCCGAACGCTACGGTGGCGTATCGCTACAGCGACAAGCTCACGGCGAACCTGCGGCTCGACTATTTCGACGTCCGGCTCGACCAGGGGGACTTCACGACCGCCGTCGCACGGCTGAACGCCTCCTACTCGTTCACGCCGCGACTCTATCTTCAAGCCAACGTCCAATACAACGACGACACGGAAGACGTGAGCTCGAACGTCCGGCTCGGTTGGCTCGATACGGCGGGAACGGGTCTCTTCATCGTCTACAACGACACGAATCATCGCGGCTCGCTGGAGCGCACGGGGATCGTGGCGGGCCCGAAGCAGCGTCAGCTCGTCATCAAGTACAGTAAACTGTTCGACTTCACCCGCTGACTCGTGAGGGCAGGGGGGCGAACCCCGTCACAGCCGGTGCGCACCCTCTCCGAACCCGGCGCGTCGCGCCGAGAAACGTCGAGATGACAGCGCTGCTCTCCGGTCAGACCGAACGGCACCTCTGCTCGCGCCGGGAGGCCGACTCGCTCGGCGCTCGGGTACACCGCGATGTCGTCGAACCGTTCCGGCAGCTCCGCGACGAGGCACGCGAAGCCGGGTTCGAGCTCCGCATCCTGAGTGGCTTCCGGAGCTTCGACGATCAGCTTTCGATCTGGAACCGAAAAGTCGCCGGTGAGCGCGCGGTACTCGACAGCGATGCCGTGCCGCTCGACATCGCGAGCCTCGATCGACACGAGCTCGTGCTCGCCATCCTCCGGTGGTCGGCGCTGCCGGGCGCGTCACGGCACCACTGGGGCACGGATCTCGACGTGTACGACGCGGCCGCGAAGCCGGACGACTACGAGATCGAGCTCGTCCCCGCGGAAGTGCGCCCGGGCGGGATGTTCGGTCCGCTCCACGACTGGCTCGACTCGCGGATCGAGACGGGATCATCGCACGGGTTCTATCGCCCGTACGAGGAGGATCGAGGTGGCGTCGCTCCAGAGCGCTGGCACTTGAGCCACGGCCCGATCGCATCGGCATACTTCCGTCGGCTGACGCCGGACGCGTTGCGCGAGGTGATCGCCGGGGCGGAAATGGGTCTCAAGGACGAGGTGCTCGAGCACCTCGACGAGATCTACGAGCGGTTCGTGATCAACGTCGCGCCGACTCCCTGAGACCCGGCCGCGCCCGACGCGGGTGCGAGCGATCGCCTCCGCGATCCGGCTGGAAGCCCTACCTTGTCGCGCATGCACCTGCGCGCCCGACACGACTGGGGGGCGATTGCCCTCGAACCGGACACGTACGGGGAGTCGGCGGAAGGACTGCCGCTTCGCGTGTGGCGACCCGGGGGCGATTGTGAGCTTCTGTTGTTCGCCGGGATCCACGGCGAGGAGCCGGAGACCACGGTCGTGCTCTCGCGGGCGCTGCGCCACCTGTCCGACCCTTCACCGCATTGCGCCGTCATCCTGGCGGCGAACCCCGACGGGCTGCTGCGCGGCACGCGCGGAAACGCGCGCGGCGTCGATCTGAACCGAAATTTCCCGGCGAGCAACTGGCGACCGGACCCGATCACGCACCGCTCGACGCTCGACGATCCGAGCGACGTCGTCCTGCAACCGGGTCCCCACGCCGGGTCCGAGCCCGAGACCCGAGCCTTGCTGGCGCTCATCGACGACCTCGGGCCGCGCGCGGTGATCGCGCTCCACGCGCCGCTCGCGTGCGTCGACGAGGCGGACGAGACGCCGCTCGGACGCTGGCTCGCGGAGCGAACCGGAATGCCGCACGTCCGGGACGTGGGGTACCCGACGCCCGGATCGTTCGGGTCGTGGGGCGGCGAGAACGATGTCCCGGTGATCACGTACGAGCTTCCGCTCGCGTCGATGGACGACCACGTACGAGATCACGTACCTGCCCTCGTCGAGCTGATCTCCGCGCGGAGCTTCGACGCGTGGCGCTGAATTACATCTGGGTCGCGTTCTTTCTGATCGCGCTGGTCGTCGGGGCGATCAAGCTGATCTTCCTGGGCGACACGCAGGTGTTCACGGACATGGTGAACAGCACGTTCGACATGGCCGAGACCGGGTTCACGATCTCGCTGGGGCTGGCCGGCGTGCTCACGCTGTGGCTCGGACTCATGAAAGTCGGCGAGAAGGGCGGCGTGATCGAGATCCTGGCGAAGCTGGTGCGGCCGTTCTTCCACCGGTTGTTCCCCGAGATCCCGCGGGACCATCCGGTGCACGGCTCGATGATCATGAACTTCGCGGCCAACATGCTGGGGCTCGACAACGCGGCCACACCGCTCGGGCTCAAGGCGATGCAGGAGCTTCAATCGCTGAACCCCGAGGAGGACGCGGCCACCGACGCCCAGATCATGTTTCTGGTGCTCAACACGAGCGGGCTGACGCTGATCCCGATCAGCGTCATGGTGTATCGCGCGCAGCTCGGCGCGGTCAATCCGTCGGACATCTTCATCCCGATCCTGCTGACCACGTTCTTCTCCACCATGGCCGGGCTGATCTCGGTGGCGCTCATCCAGCGGATCAACCTGCTCGACAAGGTCGTCCTCGCCTACCTGGGCGGCCTCTCGGCAGCCGTGGCGGGGATCATCTTCTATTTTTCGCGGCTGCCGCAGGATCGAATCGAGACGATTTCGACCGTGACCGCGAACGTCCTCCTGTTCGGGGTGATCGCGGCGTTCATCGGGCTCGCGGCCGTGCGGCGGGTGAACGTCTACGAGGCGTTCATCGATGGCGCGAAGGAAGGCTTCCCCGTCGTGATCAAGATCGTTCCCTATCTCGTCGCGATCCTCGTCGGCATCGGCGTGTTCCGCGCGTCGGGCGCGATGGACTATCTCGTGACCGGGATCGGCGGAGCGGTCTCGGCGCTGGGGATCGATACGGACTTCATCGAGGCGATGCCCACGGCGCTCATGAAGCCCCTGAGCGGAAGCGGCGCGCGTGGGATGATGGTGGACGCGATGACGGTCCACGGCGCGGACTCGTTCGTGGGTCGGCTCGCGAGCACGTTCCAGGGCTCGACGGATACCACCTTCTATATCATCGCGCTGTACTTCGGCTCGGTCGGGGTGAAGAAGACGCGGTACGCGGTGACCGCGGGGCTGATCGCGGACTTCACCGCCATCATCGCGGGGATCTTCATCGCGTATCTGTTCTTCCATTAGACCGAAGACATGCAATCGAGGCCGGCCAAAGGAGTCGAAGTGGATTCAGATCGAAAGCTCACGGCGGTGAGACCCGTGTTTCGGGGCGCGGTCCGCGTGTCGATCGCCGCGTCGGTCCTCGTCGCTCTACTCGGCTGTCGACCCTCGGCGGCCGCTCAGGGTGCCGCGCGGCTCGCCGAGGGCGAGTCGGCGACGGTGCTGATCACCGGGTCGAACCGCGGGATCGGGCTCGAGTTCGCGCGACAGTACGCGGAGGCGGGCTGGGACGTCATCGCGACCGCACGAAACCCCGATGGCGCGGACGCCCTCCGGGCGTTGGCTGCGGACTATCCGAAAGTCGTCATCGAACGACTCGACGTCACGGACCACGCCGGAGTCGATGCCCTCGCGGCGCGCTATCGAGACCGGCCCATCGACGTGCTGATCAACAACGCCGGCGTGCTCGGAGAGGTGAGCAAGCAACGACTCGACGCGCTCGACTACGACGAGTTTCAACGCGTCATGGCCGTGAACACGTTCGGTCCGCTCCGCGTCTCCCAGGCGTTTCTCGATCACGTGGCGGCGAGCGACCGGAAGAAGATCGTCGTCGTGACCAGCATCTCGGGCTCGATCGAGATCTCGGGCGGTCGCGGCGGGCTCTATTTCTACAACATCAGCAAGGCGGGCGTGAACATGGCCATGCGCTCGCTCGGCTCGGCGAACCGCGATCGAGGCATCCTCATGGCCTTGATCCATCCCGGCGGTGTGAACACGGACATGCTCGCGCAGGCCGGCGCCGCCGGTCGCGGCATCGAGCCCTCGGAATCGGTCGCCGGGATGATCCAGGTGATCCACGACCTCGACGAGAGCACGACGGGCACGTTCCTCGACTATACCGGGCGAAGCCTGCCCTGGTGACCTCGCCCCCGCCCGGCGGATCGGGCTGAACCGAGCGCGCCGGTGCGTCGGCTAGATCCGGTCGAGGGCCGCCTCGAGCGCGCGGCGGCCCTCGGCCGCGGCACCCGTCCAGTTCTGGTGACCGCGTAGCTCGGAGTGACCGATGGCGATCCTGCCGAACGGCTCTCGGATGACATCCGGCGGCGCCGGCGCGCCGTTCCGTCCCACGAAGAAGCCCGGGCCCGGGGCCACGTACGCATGCCCCCATCGGTTGAGGACGAGCCCCGCGACGTCGTTCGCGGGATCGAATCCGGCCTCCCCGAACAACGTCACCATCTGCTCGCGGATCCGTCGTTCGTACGCCCGGAACGGAGTCGCGAGCAGCTCGGCCCGACCGACGATGCCCTGCTCGCCGGGCGTGAGGCCGGGCGACTCGAACGTGATGTAGAACGTGAGCATGGTCGGCTGGTCCGGGTCGAACGGCGGGCGATGATCACCGGCGTACATCGGTCGCCGGACGGTACAGGAGAACCCGATGTCCCCCTCGTACATGCAGCCCGCGATCCCCAAGCGCTCCAGGAACCGCCAGTTCCGGAGCGCCACGTTCGCCACCAGGACGGGCGCGTGATGAAAATTCGCGTACGCGGCGCGGTGATCGGTCGGGAGATCGTGGAGCACGTACTCGTTCATCCAGCCGCCGGTCGCCATCACGACACCCGACGCTTCGGCGACGTACGCCCGTCCCTCGTTCACGTAGGTGACGCGCACGCGCTCCGTTTCACCGACGGCCCCTGCGTGTCGAACGTCCGTCACGGTGGAGGCGAGCCGGATGCGAACTGGAGCGTCATCGCGGTCGAGCGCCGCGAAGGCGATGCGACCCGTGATCACGTCGCCGAGCTCGACCGCGCCCTCGATCGCGTCCGGGATGACGTCCTTGACGAAATAGCGGGCGATCTCGGCGTTCCCCCCCGGGAAGGAATGGAACGTGATTCCGTCGTACCGGGATGGAATCCCGAACCCGGGAAGATCGAAGTGGTATCCCCACCACGCCGAAATCGCATCGCAGCCGAGACCGATGATGCTGGCGAGAATCGGGTCGACATACGCCGTGACCTCGGGCGGCAACCCGAGCACGTCCTCGTAGTACGCCTTGAGCGTCATCGAATCGAGCCACGCGCGCGGGTCGTCGAGCTCTCCCGCCGGCGCGTAGTCCGCGACTCGAGCGGCGCGCCAGCGCTCGAACCCCGCGCGCACGTCGTCCGACCACGGCGCGGCCGACGTGTCGTTCCACAGGTCCCGTACCCACCCGCCATCCGGACCGAAGTGATGTCCGATCGAGAACCGATCCTGGAGCCAGTGCAGAAACCCGTAGTTCTCGAGCGGCGACCGGACGCCGCCCGCATCGGGCGCGTATTCGAACTCGCGCGGCATCCCGAGCGACGTGAAGTAGTCGTCCGGTCCTCCCGTCGCCGGCAGGACGCCGAAATCGTTCGAGCCCTGCGGACCGATGAGCCGAACCCCGTCGACCTCGAGCTCGTTCCGCTTCGCCTCGCCCCCGAACACCGGGTGGTTCTCGAGCAGCAAACAGCGTCCGTTCGGATTCAGACGCGTGAAGTGGTGCGCCGCGGAGAGTCCCGAGAGGCCGCCGCCCACGATGATCACGTCGTACCGTTCACCCGTCTCGAGCGCGGCCTCGATCGCCGGCGAGCCGTCATCTCGCAGGCGGTGCGCGGCGCCGATCACCTCGGGCGTGTTCCCGTGGGACGAGGCGTAGTCCCCCACCCCGCCGGGTCCGTACCAGTCGGGGCCGAGCGGATCCGAGATGCGGTCGGGCGCGCGAACCGGCGCGCCGCCGCCCGCGGTCGATCCGGCGTCCTCCGTCCCCCCGTCCGCGCACCCGAGGAACGCGGCGCCCGCGATCCCGGCGCCCGCGAGGTGCACGAAGTCGCGTCGCGTGATGTCGCGCTCGAGCCCCAGCGGATCGCGCTCCCGGCTCATGCCCCCGCTCCTCGGTACGTCACTTCTCGGCGGAGAGCACGAGACGCGTGGCCTCGGTGTCGTACGGGCGACCGTCGAGCGACCCGTAGACGTTCACGTTCGTGAAGCCGACATCGGCGACAAGGGTTTTCAGCTCCACGCCCGAGTACAGTCGGTGCCCCACGATGAACTCCTGCCGATCGTCGATATCGATCCGGATCCACCGGTTCTCGATCCACCCCCAGTCGTCCGTGATCGTACGCTCGTAGAGATAGAAATCGCCATCGCGCTCCCGCCACTGTTTGTGCTCGAAGATGCGCGCGATGACTTCCTTACCGCCCATGTCCATCAGGAGCTTCCCGCCGACGCGGAGCGAGTCGTGCAGGTTCTGCACGACTCGTCGGTCGTCCGCCGGGTCTCGGAAGTACCCGAACGACGTGAACAGGTTGAGCGCGACGTCGAACGCCTCGGTCTCGACGAACTCGCGCATGTCCGACTGCGCGAGGTCCAGATCCAGCCCCTCGTCGTCCGCGCGACGCCGCGCCTCATCCAGAAAGCGCTCGGTGCGATCGACCCCGAGGACGTCGTACCCTCGTCGCGAGAGCTCGAGCGCGTGTCGCCCCGGTCCGCAGCACAGATCGAGCACGCGGCTGCCGGGCTCGATCTCGAGCAACGCCTCGACGCGATCGACCTGCTCCGCCGCATCCTCCCAGGCGGCGGCATCGAACATCGTGCCGCCGAAGCCCGTCCAGAAATCGTCGCTCTCGAACCAGTCGGTCACTGCGTGGTCGTCCCCTCGGTCCGGTATCGATCGAACCAGGCGAGGATGTGCTGCACCTTGGCGATCAGGTGGCTCGGTCGAGCCGCGATCCCGTGCGAGGCTTCCGGGATCCGTACGAGCGCCGAGGGCACCTCGAGGACCTTGAGCGCCTGATAGAACTGCTCGGATTCCGACATCGGCGTCCGCCAGTCGACCTCCCCGGTGATGAGCATCGTGGGCGTGGTGACATTGGCGACGTGGTGGATCGGCGAGCGCTCCATGTAGTGCTCGAGATGATCCCACGGCGCGCCGGGGAACCAGTATCTCATGCCACCGGTGCCGCCCATATCGGCGGTGAGGACCCAGCTGTACCAGTTGATGACCGGCTTCTGCGACGCGGCCGCGGCGAATCGATCCGTATGGCTCACGAGCCAAGCCGTGAGCACCCCACCTCCGGATCCACCGGTCACGAAGAGCTGATTCTCGTCGATATAGCCCCGCTCGATGACGGCATCGACCCCCGACATGAGGTCGTAGAAGTCGTTGCCGGGGTACGCGTGGTGGATCTCGTTGCCGAAGTCTTCCCCGTAGCTCGTGCTTCCGCGCGGGTTCGTGTAGAGCACCACATAACCGGCGGAGGCGTATAGCTGTGCCTCCGCGCTGAACCGATCGCCGTAGTTCGCGAAGGGT
>JAKSCH010000029.1 GCA_022360695.1 Gemmatimonadota bacterium | reverse complement strand
GCGCGTGCGGCCGACCGAGATCTACAATCTCGCCGCGCAGTCGTTCGTGCCGACGTCGTGGGACCAGCCCCTCCTCACCGGGGAGTTCACCGCGCTGGGCGTGACGCGGGTTCTGGAGGCCATCCGGGCCGTCGATCCCGGGATCCGCTTCTATCAGGCCTCTTCCTCCGAGATGTTCGGCAAGGTCCTCGAGACGCCGCAGAGCGAGGACACCCCGTTCTACCCGCGGAGCCCCTACGGCGTGGCGAAGGTCTACGGGCATTTCATCACCGTGAACTATCGGGAGAGCTACGATCTGTTCGCGGTGAGCGGGATCCTGTTCAACCACGAAAGCCCGCGGCGTGGGCTCGAGTTCGTGACGCGCAAGGTCAGCTGGTACGCCGCGCAGATCCACGAGGGTCTCGTCGACGAGCTCCCGATGGGCAACCTCACGGCCCGACGTGATTGGGGTTACGCCGGCGACTACGTGGAAGCGATGTGGCGTATGCTGCAGGCCGACGCCCCCGAGGACTACGTGATCGGCACCGGCGAGATGCACTCGGTCGAGGAGCTACTCGACGTCGCGTTCGATGAGATCGGCAAGAACTGGAAGGACTACGTCGTCCAGGATCCCGACCTGCTGCGACCGGCGGAGGTCGACCTGCTGTGCGCCGACTCGAGCAAGGCGCGAGACAAGTTGGGCTGGGAACCACGCGTCACGTTCGAAGAGCTGATTCGTCGGATGGTCCAGGCGGACATCGATCGCATTCGAAGCGGCGAGGTGCCCGCGTACTGATCGGTTACGTTCGGACGCGCGCGAACAAGAACAGACCCGCGACCAGGAAGATCAGGTTCGGGAGCCACGCCGCCAGTTGCGCCGGCATGGCGCCGCCGGCCCCCAGCGCTTCGGTGATCCGGACGAAGATCAGGAACACCGTCGTCGTCGCGAGCGCGATCCCGATCGAAAGCGGCGCCCCCCCGCGTTTGTTCGAGTGTGCGAGCGGCATCCCGAACAGCGTGATGATCAAGCATGCGAAGGGAAACGCGAGTCGCTGCGCGCGCGACGTCTCGAGGTCGTGGGCCGTGCCGCCCGACCGCTCGATCGCGTCGATGAACTTCCCGAGCTCCCCATAGCGCATCTCGTTGACGTCCTTGGGCTCCGCGCGGAGCTCTTCCGGCGTCTCGTCGAGCTCACGGACGGCCATTTGGAGGAACTCGTAGGCGCGTTCCTCCTCGAGGCTGTGGAACCGACGCACCCAGCCGTGCTGTAGCCTCCACGAACGGGTGAGCGTGTCGTACTGGACCGTGTTCGACGTGATGTTCATCGTCGGGAACTCGGGTCCGGTGCCTTCCCGATCGATCTGCATGTCATCCATGCGAGCTTCACGGGTGTCGAGTCTCCGGACCTTGTAGACGAGCCCCTCGTCGGCTCGATACACGAACGACAACCGGATCGTCTGGCTCCGGGTCTCGGGGCGCTCGAGCGCCTCCACGGACAGTCGGTTCGTGACGGCGACGATCTCGGACAGGGCCAGCGCCACGAAACTGAGTAGCGCCGCCAAGACGAGCAGCGGGACCGAAGTGCGGTAGAACGAAACGCCTCCCGCCTTCATCGCCGTGATCTCCGATCGACGTGTCAACGCGGAGATGGTGAAGACCGAGGCGAGCAAAGAGGCGATCGGGAATCCCAGGAGCGACTGGTAGGGAAACTGGTACAGATAGTGGAACGTGACCTGTAGCCGGCTCACGCCCTGGTCGATGAAGTCGTCGATGTTGTCGGTCAGGTCGATGACCATGAACATCAGAGGCACACCGAGCACACATACGGCGAAGATCCTCAGGAACTGGGCTCCGACGTAACGATCGAGGAGTCGCACCGATCCTCAGCGCGTCACGCGGGTCGCGCGCCAGAGGGCGACGAGCCCATAGGCGCCGAACAGGACGTTCGGCGCCCACATCGCCCAGAACGGCGAAAGCAACCGCCGGTCGGCCAGCTTCTCACCGCCCACGAGTGCCACGTAGTACGCCGTGAAGAAGGCGAGGCTCACGCCGACGACCAAGCCCACTCCGGCCCGCGGGTATCGTACCGCGATCGGAGCGCCGATCAGGACGAACACGATGCAGGCGGCCGGGATCGAGCCCTTCTTGTGGATCTCGATCTTGAATTTGTTGATCTGACGGTGTCCGGAGTCCTCGCGCTCGCGATAGGCGCGAAACTGATTCGAGGCGTCGACCGCGGAGTGGAAGCGCTGGGCCGCATCGCGACCCGCTCGGGCGGCCGAGTCCACCGGCAGGGCCGTGCCTTTCTCCTGGGGGTCGTAGATGGGCTGGGCCGCCGGTCGAGCCCGCGCCATCGACGACGTCCCTTCGTCCACCTCGGTCTCGATGGAGTGCGCGAACGTGGTGAGGGTCTCCGTGATGGCGAGCGCGTACGCGCGACTCTCGATCCGGGCGCGAGCCACCTGATCCTCTCCCTTCCGCGCCTCCTCGTTCATCTGCGCGATGTCCATCTCCCGGTCGCTGCGATACGCGTTGATCGTGTCCCGTTCGAGCGCGTTCGCGACATCGGGCACGCGCATGACCAGTTGTCCGAACTCCACGCGCTGGAACCCCTGCGGCCGCGCGTTGGGTCGCTCCTGGAGCACGCCGTCGGCGAGGTCGAGGTATAGATCCTCGCCCTCCCGGTCGAACGCCATCCGCCCGCCGGCCGCGTAGATCGTTCGGCTCTGCTGCCCGTCGCGCTCGTCGTAGATGACCGCGTCGTCCAACGTGCTGGTCTCCCGATCGATGGCCGCCGGTTGCACGTACAGACGCGACGGAAGCACCTCGTTGATCGCACGCTCGCGCAGATAGAACGTCGGCTTCTTCCGACCGATGCCGGTGAGAAGCACCTGGAGGTGGTGGTTCGACTCGGGCAGGATGGTGTTGTTGAACCAGGTCATGCCGCCCGCCAGGAACACCGACGCTACGAACACCGGGGCCATGACGCGCGACAGGGGGATCCCGTTGGCCCGGACGGCCGTGATCTCGAAGTCGCCTTCGAGCCGGTTGAACGCGTACAACACGGTGATGAGCACGGCCATCGGGAGCGTTTGCGCGAGGATGAACGGGATCGAGTAGACGAACACCTCGGCGATGATCGTCCAGTGCAGGTCCTTCCCGATGAGACTCGCGAACCGCTTGCTCACCTGATCGAGCAGCAATAGCAGCGTCACGCCGACCACCGCGAACGCGAACGGGGCCGCGTGAAGCCGTAGCACGTAGCGAGTCAGGATCCTCATCGCCTCGAGGTTACCGCGCTTTCCCGGGTTTGTCAGCCATCGGTCGTCTGTGCGTACCGCCCAATCCGGAGGGAGATCCGCCGCTGGTCATCGGTTCTTTCGATCCGTTCGGTCGCGAGCCGTGACCGCGATATGTTCCCGCGTATGCCAGCGCCGCCGTCTCCCCTGCCAGACAACGCGCGTACGATCGTGATCGTGCGTCTCACGGCCCGCGGCGATGTCCTCCTGGCGACCCCGGTCATCCGCGCGCTGCGCCGTAGGTACCCGCACGCCCGACTCGTGTGGGCCGTCGAGCGTCATACGCAGGATTTCATCCGGGCACACCCGGAGCTCGACGCCGTCGTCGTCTGGGATCGCGCGGAGTGGAAGCGG
>JAKSCH010000343.1 GCA_022360695.1 Gemmatimonadota bacterium | reverse complement strand
CGCCCTCCTGCGCGCGCTGATCAGGAAAGATCGCAGCTCACCTCGCTGGCTGATTCTGATTTTGGCTCTCGGGGAGATCGTGCTGGGGAGTCTCCTCGTACTCGGGATCGCGCGAGGGGCTGCGCTTTGGGCGGCCCTCCTACTCCTGGTGTGCTTCACCGTTGTGCTCGCGTCACTGCAGCGGCGCGGCTACCGGCGAGCATGTGGGTGCTTTGGCGAGAGCAAAGACGCAGATAGTTCGATGATTGGTGCCATGCTTCGGAACTGTCTCCTGATGGTGGTCACTATGTACCTCGTGCTATTAAGCCGCGATGATAGCGCGCAGGAGCTTTGGCGGCTACCGGCCTCGACGGTAGCCACCGCAGTTCTGGCCGCTGCCGCGCTGGCCGCGGCCGTTGCGCTGATTCGCGGCGCGCGTGAGCTCCGATCGGTGCAATCCAGCTCTGAGAGTGCCGCGATCCCAAGGCCGCGCCCCGAAAGGAGCAGCTGACCTTGTTCTGGCTCGGATACTCATTCCTGTGGATGCTCGTACTTCTTCAGGCGGTCGTAGTGGCAATGCTGATACGCAACCACGCCCTTCTCGCCCGCGCGGGAGTGCACATGCCTTCACAAGGGCCGCGCGTAGGCGAGACGGCCCCAGACTTCACGGGCATGGCAATCGAAGGTCACAGCCGGGTACAAGGCTCGCGAGCACTTCCGATGGTCGCGGTGTTCATGACAGATCGGTGCGAACCATGCTTGAACGCGCTAAGCGTGGTCGCGAAGTTTGCGCAGCGCCATACCGACGTTGTCGAAGTCGTTCTCTGTTGCCAAGGGGAAAAAGACAGAGTCGCGGGGTTCGCTAAGGAGCTGGGTGCCGATGCACGCGTTCTGCTTGACCGAGGGGGGAAAACCGCCGCCGACTGGAACGTATCGCAATACCCGCTTGCTGTCGGGGTCGATACGAGACAGATCGTGCGCGGCATGACCTTGCGGATCGGTCTTGCAGAGCTTGGGGAGCTTACGACGTCATTGCTTGAAGAGGGGGGAGGGTCTGCGCCGTGTCGCCCGTTAGCTTTCGGTTGATCTGTCACCGATCAGCAAGTCTTGCCGGTATCGGTTCGTCTGGTTCTGAACGACGGAGGAGGGCTGCCTGGGCAGCGGTCAGGCGAGTCGCTTGGGTGCTTGTCTTGGTGGCGCTCCCACGTCCGCAAGCTGCGCAAGAACCGATACTGCGAGGCGAAGTGCGCCTACGGATCGGCTCGGTGGTTGGAGAGGACAATTACGAGTTCGGCGCTGTGTCCGGTCTTGAGTTCGATCCACTCGGACGAATTTTCGTGTCGGATCGACAGTCGGAGCAGGTGCGTATGTACGATGAACTCGGACGATTCGTAACGAACGTTGGACGGCAAGGTTACGGACCGGGTGAACTGGACTATCCGTGCTGCCTACTTCTTGATCGGTCGCAACAGCTGTGGGTGTCAAGTCCCTATAACAGTGCGCGATTCCAGTCGTTTGAGGTCGATTCCTCTTCATTTCGCCACTCTCAGACCGTGGCCCTCCGAAGCCTAACTCCTATGGCCGAGCCCGTCATGGTGCGTCACCAGGACACGATAATTGTCGCGGCGTCGAGCGTGGGCGCGCCCGGGCAGCGTCGACTGCACGTCGTACTGGGGCTCGACGGCCAAATCAACGGGAGAGTTCCACTCCCTGCACGACAACCTCCGGAGAGCCTCGGATACAAACCCATGGTCATCCGCCAAGGAAACGGGACGGAAGACCGCACCTACTTCCCTCCACCCTACCCTGCTATCGACCTCATCGCGCATGCTCCTACGGGTGGGTTTGCTCATGCGATAACCTCCTCGTACCGGGTTCGGATGTTCGACCACCGGGGTACTCCAATCGCGACCGTCGAACGCGACGAGCTTGGGCCTCGCGTCGCGATTGATGAAGCAGCTCACCAGCGACTGGCTCTGGACAGCCTCCGCCAATGGGCGCGTACGTTTCAAGCCACGTACCCGCGGTTCGAGATACCGCTCCGTAAACCCCCGATTCGCAACATTTGGTATGATCGTGATGGCCGTTTGTGGGTGCAACTTGAGAGGGCGTTCGAGAACACTACTGAGTCCGCCCACGTCTATTCCGCGGCCGGCGAACTGCTTTTCTTAGCCGAATGGCCTGAGCGGATCGAGCTCGCGCACGGAGCCATCCGCGGTCGCGTCGGTCTTGGCGTCGCGCCGCTCGCGTACGGAGTAGAGAGCGTGGTGCGGCTGGAGTTCCTGCCAAAGAACAGCGGCGGAGAGGAGCGCGGAGCCTCGTCTTTCGAGCTACGTGATGTCAGCGGAGTTTCAGACCGGCAGCCATGATGACGTGGAGTCGCCCGACTTTGACCAGAGTCTGGAGCCTTGGCGCGAGCCGTATCGCACACTCCGGAGGTACAGGGCACGGCCCGAGACCTGGGAAGATGCGGTGTTGCCTCGCGGCTGGTGCGGCGATCGGTCTGACCGCATCAGGTTGCTGGAGCCCAACCGATCCTGACGAAGCATGCACGACGAACGCTGGCTTAGTCCTTACAAGTGGATTCTGCGCACAGGTCGCCGCGGACGGGCTTGGCACTGCTAGGCACCTTACAGTCGCCGCCAATGGCGACGTTTTCGTCGCAACCCAGTGGCCTACCGGTGGGGTTGTGGCACTTCGCGACAAGAACGAAGATGGTGTGTTCGAGGAAAGTCGTCGTTTCGGTGGCGGCTTCGGTGACGACGTGGAGTTTTTTGGGGGTTATCTCTACT
>JAKSCH010000210.1 GCA_022360695.1 Gemmatimonadota bacterium | reverse complement strand
GACCGTGTTCACGTTTGCGATGTTGTTCGCGATCACGTCCATCCGGACCTGGTGGTTTCGCAGACCGGAAACCCCCGCGAACATGGCTCTCATCGTCATATCACACCCTCCCCATCATGCGGCGCGCCTACCGCGCCGTCGTAAGAGCTCGATTGATACGAGCGGTTCATTCGGAAACTTCGAGTACCGCCGAGAGCGGAAACTCGGTCAGACCCACCGCCAGGACGGGACCCGTCTGGTCGTATCGAACACCCGTCACGTAGCCGAAGATCGTCGGAGCGATCGATATCGAGTTGCCGACGGCATCGGTCGTGTCGATGGTGATGTCGTACGTGCCCGGCGGCAGGCTCTCGTCCACTTTCTCGAGGTCTATCGTGTGATCGCCGGGTTCCAGAGTTCCCGCGTCGTACGAAGCCACCTCCGTCCCCGTCGCGTCGAAGAAGTGGACGACGACCGGTCCCGAGCTCGGAGGCGCGGTGATGTCGATCGATGCCGAACCGCTGCCGTCGAACGTGATCTCGCTCACGGCCGCGCGAACGTTCTTACCGATCAAGCCGACCGCGGTGCTCGTCGCGACCGAGCCGGCCAGGATGCCATCCGTCGCGCCGAGCGACTGGATGTTGTCGTTGATCTCGATCAGCTGCTCGACGCTGGCGAACTGCGCGAGCTGCACGGCGAGCTGATCAGCCTCCATGGGGCTCAGCGGATCCTGGTTCTGGAGCTGCGCGATCAGCAGCTCCATGAACTCGTCTTTCCCCAGATTCCCGCCTGGTGCCTCGTTCGTAAACAGATCGACCGGTGCGTCGGTGACGCCGGTGATTGGATCGATCACTTTCGGTCCCTCCTCCCATCTTCCCCAGGCGCGCTGTCGCGATCTCGTGAGCGCGCATCGTTCGTGTCGTTTCGATCGAGATCGGTCTGTCCGTCGCGGTTGGAACCGCTCCCCGCCGTCGACCCGCGACCGGCTTCCGAGCCGGAGGCGGCGAGATCGACGACGCCGTTCGTCGAGCCGGCGGACCCGGCGACCAAGCGGACCGCGTCGACGAGCCGGGCATCTCGCACGTGCAACGTTTCGGGTTGAAGACCCCGGGCGACGAGGTCCTGATGGAGCTCGACCACGTGCGTACGGAGTCGAGCGGCCAACGACGGCTGTACGGCATCGATCCGCGCGCTGATCAACTCGCCGCGCGCGGACAGATCCACCTTCCCGATCGATTCGGCGCCATCGGGAATGTCGATGACCAGACGCGATACGCGGTGCGTCCGTCCGTCGAGTTGGAGGTCGCGGATCTGCGTGACGCGCTCGACGCCATCGGCCCGGGCCGTCCCTTCCAAGGCTTCAGGCCGAGTGGGGGTCGGTTCCGTGGTCGATGTCGCGCGGCCGAGCGCCGAAGCCGTAGGCTCGAGGGTGGGCTCCGTCCGGCGGGCCCCATCCGCTCCGGACGGCGTCCGATCCGAGCCGACTCCGCGCCCCGGCGCGTCGGCGATCGAGCGCACCCCATCGCGATCCGCCTCCTGCCCGTCATCTCCTTCGCGACCCCCGGACGTGCCCACGGACGACCGGAGAACCGCTCCCGATTCGCCCTTCGCCGGGATCGGCTCCCCCGCGACCCGGGGGCCGGTCTCGCCGGCGCCATCCCGACGCCGAGTTCCGGGCCCGGGTTCCGTATCGAGCCGAGCGTTCGCCCGGTCCGCCGGCGCGACTTCCAGGGCCGGTGGACGGTCGACGGCGGTCGGCCGCCCCGGCGGGTCTACGCGCGGCACCTCCGGTAGCGGCTCGGATGTCGCCCGGGTGGCGTTCTCCGGCATCGCGACGCGGGCAGGGGACGCGGCGCGCAGCCCCTCCGGCGGCGCGACTTCTATGGTCGGCGGACGACCGGCGGCGGTCGGCCGCCCCGGCGTGTCCACGCGCGGCACTTCCGGCAGCGGCTCGGGCGTCGGGGGGGCGGCGTTCCCCGGCGTCGCGACGCGGGCAGGGGAGGCGACGCGCGCCACGCGGGCGATGCGCGCCACGCCGTAGCCGTGCGTCGTCGTCGAGTGTTCGACCGCCGATCGGTCGAGCTCGAGGTGACCGCGATCGCTGGGACCGAGCGTCTTGAGCCCTTCTTCACGAGCGATGCGCTGGAGACGCTCGTACGCGAGATCGTCATCGTACCCACCGTCGACGATGACATCGACCGCCAACCCCTCGGTGTGAGCCGAATGCTCGGTCCACGTCACGATGGGGCCGGGCTTGGTCCGGCCCTGGGCGTACAGCTCCGCCTGTCGCTCCTGCGATCGGTGCGTCTCGACCACGCGGACGGTGTGTCCGAACTCGGAGAGCATCCGATCCTGTACGATCTCGACCCGGCGCTTGAGCTCGCGGGATACCTCGTCGAGACTTCGGTTGACCGCGCCGACCTCGGTCGGACCTTCCAACGCGGCCACTCCGGTCTCATCGAGCCCCAGCTCGCGGATCAGCTTCAGCGCGTCCGAGCCCAGACCAGCCTCGCGCAACACGCCCTCGAGCCGCGGGTCCACCCCGAGCTCGCGGAACAGCGCCGCCGCATCGTCGATCGTCGGACGAGAGAGAAGGCCGCCGAGCAGCGCCTCGAAGTCCCCGGAGCCCGCGCCGGCCTCGCCTTCGACGAAGGCCTCCTCGGCATCGCCCCCGAGCCTCGGAGCCCCCGAAGCGTCGAGCCCGGCGGGCCGACCGAAGAACAGACCGATCTCGTTCATGATGATGACCTCATGGGCTTGAACAGCGCGCGACTCAGCCGGGCCACCCGGGCCGGATCGAGCTCGGCGAGGATGGCCGCGGCGGTACGCGGGGGTAGCATTCCAATGAGCTGACTGACTTCTCCGTCTCGCAGACCGGCCATCACCTGCGCGGCCACCTCCGCATCCATCGCCGCCAGGATGCGCGAGACCCGCCGGTAGCCGGCCTCGTTCTCCGTGGACAACTCGCTCGGATCCATGTCGGCTGCCCGCGCGACCGCTCGGGCGAGGGCGTCGGGAGGATCGGCACCCGCGGGTGGCTCGGACCCGACGGTCGCTGCCGCCGTGTCGGGATCCACCGGCGGGGCGGGCGGCGGCTCGTCGCCGGGTGACGTCTCTCCTTCGTCCTGAGCGGAGTCGCGCGACGAAGACCGGATCAGACTCGACGCGATCTGCTGGCTTCGCGTCAGGGGCGGATCGGAGGCAGCCGCGCTGTCCGATGCCGCGGCGACGCCGGTCGAATCCGGCGCACCGGCGGCCGAGTCGGCCGGGGACCCCGGCGCGATGGTCTCGGCCGTATCCGCGATCGCGACCCGCGCGCTGTCGGTGCCCGCCTCGCCCGACTCGGATCCCTCGGCGGGAGCCCCTAGCGTGAGGGAATAGCCGACACCGCCGCCGAGGCCGACCACGAGACCGATCACGCCGAAGATCACGACGCGCATCAGACCTCTCCACCCTTCGTGAGGCGACGACCGCCGTTCACGTGTCGCGTCGTGGCGATCTCGTCCATGGCGCGTTGGTCGCGACGGGCCGTCTCCCGGCTCCACGCGTCGTGCCGCTTGGCCCTGAGCTCCTCGAGCGCCCGTCGCTCGCGGTTCGCGCGGTGATACCCCGCCCGTTTGTGCGAGAGCTCCGTTTGCGCCGCCTGGAGCGCTTCTTCGGCCTCCTCGATGTTCTCCTCGAGCCGCTCGAGCACGAGGCGCACGGCTTGCAGCCGACCGGCATCGGTCCCGTGACGTTGGAGGTGGCTCAACTGATCGTGCGTCTGGCGGTGCGCCCGCTCCAGATCGTCACGCGCCCGCTGCGCGTGATCCGCTTCGCTTTGCGCGGCCGCGAGCGCTCCGGCGGCCGTGGCTTCCGCCTCGAGCCGTAGCTCGAGCAACGTCTCGAGTCTGAACTGGAACTCGCTCACGTCGCACCACCCATCTCGACGCGCTCGATTTCATGGGTCAGCTCGAGCAAGTGCTGCCGGGTCTGCGTCAGGTCGTTCGTGGCCGACGGATCCTGTTGCAGGAAGCTCGAGGTACGGGGCCTGAGCTGGATCGCGACGTCCACGAGCGGCGCGGTACCGGTCTGGTACGCCCCGACCGCGATCAGATCCTCCTTCTCTCGATAGACCGCCTCGAGCCGCAGCAGGGCGGCGGCGGCGCGGCGCTGCTCGACATCGGTGATGCGGTCGCTCAGCCGGCTCTTGCTCGCGAGGATGTCGATCGCCGGGAAGTGCCCGGCGGCGGCGAGGTCGCGCGACAGGACGATGTGCCCGTCCAGGATCGAGCGCGTCGCGTCGGCGACCGGCTCGCTGAAGTCGTCCCCCTCCACCAATACCGAGTACACGCCGGTGATCGATCCTCGCGCGGCGTTGCCCGCGCGCTCGAGAAGTCGGGGGAG
>JAKSCH010000040.1 GCA_022360695.1 Gemmatimonadota bacterium | reverse complement strand
TCGCGAGCGTCTCCGCCCAACTCGATGTCACCGACTTCTTCTCGGTGTACGGGAGTTTCGCCGAGGGCTTCAACGCGCCGCGCCTGCTCGATCTCTACATCACGGGTCTCCATTTCCCGGGCTCGCCGGTCGCCATGCTTCCGGACAACTTCTTCGTCCCCAATCCGGCGCTGGAGCCCGAGCGTACCGAGAGCTTCGAAGGCGGGGTAAAGCTCGGGCTCTCCGATCTGCTCAGCGAGAACGATGGTCTACGGTTCGAGCTGGCGATGTTCGACATGAACGCGGAGGACTTCATCGCGCGGGAGGTCGACGTCGGAGCCGGCACGACCACGTTCCGGAATCTCGACCGAGTCGACATCACGGGTGTCGAGGCGCTGGCGCGGTACGAGACCCGGTCGTTCTTCGGCGGGATCAGCTTCGGTCGCGTGCGGATGGACGACCTCGTCGACGAAGAACCGGTGGATGACGCGCCAGCGGACACGTGGGTCCTGGACGCCGGTCTACGACTCGCCGATCGACAACTCACGATCGGATACCGCGGACAGTTCGCGAACGATCAGGATCGAGTCACCGACGAAGAGCTCGCCACGCCGGGATACGGGGTGAGCGACGTCTACGCTCAGGTGGCTCCTCGCACGGGTCCGTTCCGCGCGTTCGAGCTCGGCGTGTTCGCCGAGAACGTCTTCGACAAGACGTACCGACGGCACGGCAGCTTCATCCCGGCGCTCGGACGCGCGCTTCGCGTTCAAGTCGCCTGGCGAGGCGGCTGGCGCTAGACCCGAGCTGGACGGTTACGGGGTGCGGGGGGCCATTCCACTCCTTCCTGGAGTCCCCCCGCTTCGTCCAGCGACCGCCGCGTCCGCGGATCGGTAGACGCGGCCGGCGGGCCGGGGTCGCGCACGCGCCGTCGTCGTGAACGAGCGTTCGGCACCTTAGGTTCGGGCATGCCGAGCGTGTCCGATCGATATCTGCAAACCGAGCGCGACGAAATCCTCCGGGCGCCATGATCTTCGGTACGCACGACGACAAGACGATCGCGCAGTTCGAGGATGTGCGATCCCGCGCGGTGTCCGCCGCGCTCATGGCCGACGGACACCTGGGGTACGTCATGCCGGTCGGCGGGGTCGCGTCCTACCGTGGGCAGGTATCCGTGGTCGGCGTCGGATTCGACATCGCGTGTGGCAACGCGGCGATCCGGACCGATCTCGAGCGCGAGGATCTCCCGGAGGATCTGAACGACATCGCCGATAGGATCTTCGCCGAGCTTTCGTTCGGCGTCGGGCTGACGAACACGTCCGGCGACGCTCCGGACGAGCACGACGTATTCGACGACGAGCGTTGGGACCTGCTCCCCGGCGCGGTACGCGACGGTCTCGAGAGAAAGGCGCGAGCGCAGCTCGGGACGATCGGAGGCGGCAACCACTACGTCGATGTGTTCGAAGACGAATCGAGCGCGATCTGGGTGGGGGTCCATTTCGGATCGCGCGGGTTCGGACACACCGTCGCGTCCGGGTTTCTCGCCCTCGCGCAAGGCGCGTCATGGGGCACCCGCGTCCCCGAGCGGGAGACGCTGCTCGACCTCGCGTCTCCGCTCGGACACGACTATTGGCACCTCATGAACCTCGCGGGTCGGTACGCCTACGCCGGTCGAGAGTGGGTCGTGCGCAAGGTCGTCGCGATCCTCGGCGCGAGCGAGCGCGAGCTGGTCCACAACCACCACAACTTCGCCTGGGAGGAGGAGCACGACGGCGAGACGTTGATCGTGGTGCGCAAAGGCGCGACCCCGGCGTGGCCGGGACAAGAAGGCTTCGTCGGAGGCTCCATGGGAGACGAGGCGGTGATTCTGAGAGGCGCCGCGATCCCGACGGAGTCCGAGGAGGCGTCCGGACGTCGACGCGCCTCGCTGTTCTCGACGGTGCACGGCGCCGGGCGCGTGATGTCTCGTACGGCGGCCAAGGGTAGGTGGAGGAAGGGCGTCCAGGTGCGACCGGGCCGGATCTCACACGAGGACATGCACGCATGGATCGAGAGACGCGGTGTCGTCCTGCGTGGCGCGGATCTCGACGAGGCTCCACAGGCGTACCGGCGCCTCCCCGACGTCCTCGAGGCGCAGGGGGACACGATCGAGATCCTTCACCGTCTACGACCCCTGATCGTGTGCATGGCACCCGGCGACACGGTCGACCCCTACCGCGACTGACGCGAACCGAGCCGAGCCCATGCCCGGCGCCGTGTGACGTCGATGACGTCGCGTCGTCTTCATGTCGGAAGAGCGATGGACGACGCGAACCGGTGGGGGGCGACATCATGAATAGAGGGCGACGTCGGGCGGGGCTCACCCTGGTCTTCGCACTCCTGGGGGCGTGGGGGTGCGGTCATCCCTACGGCGGGGCGCACATCGCGATCGGTGGCGGTTATTACGACTACGACGTCGAGCACGACTACCGCCGGGATCTCCAGCGGGCGCAGGAGCGCTACGACCGGGATGTCCACCGTGCCCGCGAGCGCTACGAGCGAGACATCTATCGCGCCGAAGAGCGTTTCGCGCGCGAGCGGCGACGCGACTACTACCGCGCGCTCGAGCGCTACGAGCGCGACGTGGCTCGGGCCGAGTATCGCTATCGCGAAGACGTCGCCAGGGCGAACCGGCGATACCAACGCGATCGACGACGCGCGTGGGAGCGTCGATACGAATAGTGTGGTCGGCGCGGCGTCGTTGCGTCGCCGGAGCGCCGACTCGCCTCGATAGAGGTCGTGCCGCGCGCGACTACTCCGACCGCAACGCCGTGCTCGGATCGACGCGCGCCGCGCGGCGCGCGGGCACGTATGTCGCGAGGAGGGCGGAGACGGCGACCGCGGCGACGGCGACGCCGTAGGTGAAGGGGTCCACGGCGTCGATCCCGAAGATGAGCGCCTCCATCAAGCGACTCGCCGCCAGCGCTCCGCCCAGCCCGAGGACGACGCCGACCGCGATCACCCACCCGCCCTCCCGTAGGACGAGCCGCTCCACGTCGAGCGACCGGGCCCCGAGGGCGATCCGGACCCCGATCTCCCTCGTCCGTCGAGACACGATGTAGGAGACGACGCCATAGATCCCGATCACGCCGAGCAGGAGCGCCATCACGGCGGCGATGACGAGCATGACGAGCACGAACGTCGTACGGGCCATGGAGCGACCGAGCAGCGTACCCAGCGTTTGGACGTCGGCGAGCGGAACGTTCGCGTTGACCTCCCAAACGGCGGCATGGACCGCGGGGGATAGACGCTCGGCCTCGCCCCCCGTCGTGCGGACGACGTACGTCAAGGTCCGTGGAACGTACAGATCTCGACCGATGTGGTCGCGTATGGCCATCGGCCAATACACGGTCGCGGGCGCCGGCCGATCCACACCGTCGTCCCGAACGTCGCCCACCACGCCGACGATCTCGCGAGACCGACCGACGTGCCACTCCTTGATGCGTCGTCCGATCGCCGTCGACGCCGAGCCCCAGTACTCCTCGGCGAACGCGGCGGACACGACGACGACATCCGCGCGGTCCTCCACATCTCGCCAGTCGATGCGGCGACCCGCCAGGAGCGGGATCGCCATCGTGCCGAAGTAGTCGCCACCTACCTGCTTGTACCGGCGCAGCGGTGGCAGCTCGCCTTCCGGCGTCGGGAAGTCATCGACGAAGACCACGTCGTCGTTCGTGATCCCATCCGTCGGGATCGACGACACCGCGGCGACGCTCGCGACGCCGGGTATGGCCTCGAGCTCGCGGGCGATGGCCTGGTGGGTGAGCGCCACGCGCCCGAGCTCGTCGACCTCCGCCGAAGGGATCGTGAGCCGAAGCGTCAGGACGTCGTGTGGACGCTCGAATCCCGGGTGCACGTCGCGGAGCCGTTGGAAGCTCCGGATCATCAACCCCGATCCGACGAGCAAGATGAGCGCGAGCGCGACCTCGACCGTCACGAGGGTGTCTCGGACCCGACGCTGCCGCCGGTCGGGCCCACCACCCCGCGCCCCACCGCGAATCGACCGGCTCAGATCCGAGCGGCGACTCCGGAGCAGCGGGATCAAGCCGAACAAGCCGCCCGCGACGCAGGAGATCGCGATCGTGAAGCCGAGCACCGTCCCATCGATCGAGATTTCGTCGAGCCGAGGCAGGTTCGCCGGCGCCAGGACGCGAAGCAGCCGGATGCCGAACTGGGCGAGACCGAGCCCGATCGCGCCCGCGAGGAGGCCGAGCGTCACGCTCTCGGCGAGCGATTCGCGGAGCGTCCGTCGCAACGAGGCGCCGAGCGCGAGCCGTACCGCGAGCTCGCGGCGGCCCTCCTCCGCGCGTACGAGGAACAGGTTCGTGACGTTCGCACACGCGATGAGGAGGACGAGACCGACCATCCCGAGCAGCGCCCACAGCGCCGTACCGACGTCACCCAGCACCTCGTCCTTGAGAAGCCGGAGGTCGGGGGCGATCCGCGCCTCCCGAGCCATGTCGAGCGAGAAGCCGCCGGGGAAACGCTCGAACGCGAGCGGGAGGACGCGCGCAAGCTCGGCGGACGCCTGCTCCAGACTCAGGCCCGGCTCGAGACGCGCGAGGCCGGCGTAGCGAAACACGCCGGTGCGCACCGTCGCCCGATCCAGCCGCATGGGGAGGAAGAGATCGGGGGCTACGTCGAGAAAGCGGAACTCCGGGGCCAGCACCCCGACCACCTGATGCGCGTGGCCATCGATGCGCAGCGTCCGTCCGAGCACGTTCGGATCGCCGCCGAGCCGGTCCCGCCAGTAGGCGCTCGACAGGATCACCGTATCGGGACCATCGGGCGAGTCTTCTTCCGCCGTGAACGAACGGCCGAGCTCGAAGGGCGCCCTCAGTAGGGGGAGCACCCCTTGCGTCGCGACGACGACATCGACGTTCTCGGGCTCGCCCAAGCCGGTGACCGATCGCGACCCGTCCTCCCACATCCCGATCCCGACGAACGCGGTGCTTTCATCGAGATACGTGAGGTGCTGCGACGCCGACTGCCCGAGGCGATCGAACCCGATGCCCGGAGCCGTGTGCATGACGCTGACGAGCTCGTCGGGGTCGTCGTAGGGGAGCGGTCGGAGCAGGACGCCGTTGAACACCGTGAAGATCGCCGCGTTGGCGCCGATGCCGATCGCCAACGTGAGCACGGACGCGATCGCGAACGTGGGGGAGCGCCACAGCCGTCTCAGGACAAGTCGCATCGTCTGGCTTTCAGGAGAGTCGAACCGATCGAGCAGCCCTTGGATGGGCGCGATACGGATTCCGTTGCAACCCTTCGGCGGGCCGGCCCCTCGGGTCATGGTGTCGGAGGCTCCCCGGCGGACGTCCCTGTCTCCCGGGCGTCACCGGGCACGACGACGTCGGGCGCGTCGAATCAGGTGCGACAAGACCGCCGGACCGAGCCGCCACGCCGGAGGATTGATCGGGTACTCGAGGAGCTCGGGCGCCAGCCGCCGGATCAGATCGCCGAGAAGTCGGCGCTCGGCCCGGATGCTCGGATCGACCGAGCAGGCCAGTCCGAAGAAGTAGGCCGAATTGAGGACGAAGAACCGAGAGTGGCCGTCGACGTCGTAGAGTTGCTCTTTTGCGCTCTGCCACCCGCACGCGTGTTGCTCGATGTAGAATCGATCGGGCCACGAAAGCGTCCCTCTCGTCTCCCAGGCCCACTCGGCCCACTCGGTGAGGGCCGGCACGGCGCTCGAGCCGGGCGGCTCCCCGTGGGCCGCGGCGAGACCGAGCGCCACGTCCCGTGGCGAGTCGTAGTGCACGGGGCGGCGGACGTGGTACCGCCCTTTCAGTACGCCCGCGCATTGACCTCCGATCGTGATCCCCGTGAGCGGATCGCGGATACCGGTGAGGAAATGCAGGACATCGGTGTCGCTGATCTGTCCGCCGGTGTGCTCCCGTACGAGCGCCCGGCGCGTCTCGACCACGGGGTTCGGTGAGAGATAGACGATCTCGTACTCGAGATCGTTGGCGATCCGCCCTGGCACGATCTGATCCCCGAGCGATGACCGCGCGCCCTCTCGAGTGCACAGCCGGACGGGCCGACCCGCCGCGCGGGCCGCGGCCAGGATGAGCCGCGAGTCGCCCCCGCTCGATAGGGACACCCAAAGCGGCTCCCCCGGGTCGGGGGCGCGACGTACGGACTCGGTCAGAGAGACGGCGATCTCTTCGCAGGTCTCGGCGTAGGGGCGGTCGGGCTCGATCGGTTCCGTCAACGGCCGGGGACGCGGCCGACCCTCGCGGAGATCCAGGATCTGGCTCGGCAGCAACCGATAGACGCCTTCCCGTCGAGATCGAGGCGGTGGGAACCAGGAGACGCCCCGCTCGTGACGCAGCGTACGGGGGTCGACGCCGGCGTCGGCGTCGAGCCGTAGCCGTCTCGCGAGGAGCGCCGGGCTACTCGAGGCCCACGACCGCCCGTCCGGATCGGAGCCGTAGTAGCAAGCGCGCATCCCGGCGCCATCCATGTGCACCTCGCCGGCGCCGACCAACACCCACCGACCGGACCAGGCCGCATAGCAGCGGTGCACGTCGACGCTGGACGCTTCGGCCAACGCGTCGAGCGGATCGAGGTCCCCGGGTCGCATCGGCGCGGCGAGGCCGAGGAGCGTCCACGACCGTCCGTCCCCGTCTACGGCGCCGGCCGTCTCCAGGTCGGGACAGTGCGATAGGTACAGCCCGTCGCCGAGATCGACGCGAACCCACGTTTCGATGAGCTCCAGCGGCTCCGGCCCGACGATGAATTGCTTCCGGTGGGCCCGGACTCGGTCCGAGTGAGGCGACGCCGCTTTCGACATGCTCCGCGAGATCTCTCCCGAAAAGGGACGTTTGGCCCTGTCGAGGCCGGAAACTTGCACGTTCGCAGGGCTCGCGCGATGCCGGCCCACCCCGCGTGGAGAGGGCCGATCGAGAGCCCTTGAGCGTCGGTTCCTCAAGGGTCGAATGGACAACGGGTTAGGGTCGCGACCCGGCCCGACTCGCAGAGGCGTCATGAAATCGCGGAGCAACCTCGAGCGCGACACCCTCCACGTCGGCCTGATCGGTGTAGGTCGCATCACACAGTTGGTGCACCTGGCCGGTCTTCAGGCGCTCCCCGGCGCCCGCCTCGTCGGTGCGGCCGATCCCGACGCGCGCGCGCGCGATGCGCTTCGAAGCCGCGCTCCCGGCCTGCCGTGCGTGGACGACCCGCTTCGACTGTTCGAGCGCGACGACCTCGATGCGGTCGTGATCGCGACACCGCCCCACACGCACGCCGATCTCGCTGCCGAAGCGCTTCGTAGCGGGCTCCACGTGTATGTCGAGAAGCCGCTGTCGCACGATCTGGAGTCGGCGCGCGCGCTGCATGACGTTTGGGCGGGCACCGGCCTAGTCGGCGCCGTCGGGTTCAATCAACGCCGCTCGCGGCTCGCCGCGGCCACGAAGCAGAAGCTCGCCGAGGGCGCCATCGGTCGACCCATCGCGTACCGCGCCGCCTTCTGCGCCGCGCCGAGGAGGCTATCCGACTGGAAGGCCGCGCGCGGGTCCGGAGGAGGTGTCCTGCTCGACCTCGCCGCGCACCACGTCGACCTGGCCGGTTGGCTGCTCGATCGCCCCGTGGAATCGGCGGCTTGCTCGCTCCGCTCGCTCCGCAGCGAGGACGACACGGCGTCGCTGACCCTCCGATTGGCCGGCGAGGTCGAGGCACAGATCTCGTGCTCTCTCACGGGGTCCGAAGTCGACCGGTTCGAGATCATCGGCGACGACGGGATTCTGACGGCGGATCGCTATCGGGGCTCGCTGACGGTGGAGCCGGTGACGCGCCGGCGATCGCGCGGCGACCGCGTCGTGGCGGCCGGGCGGGCGCTCGCGGCGACGCCGAGACAGGTGCTGCGCACGGCGCTACCCGTCGAGGACGACTCGCATCGACGAACGCTCGCAGGGTTCGTCGACGCCGTCGCGGCGGGGCGGTCGTTTCGTCCGGACCTGTCCGATGGCGTCGAGAACCTCGAGATCCTCGATGCGGCCGAACGCTCGGCTCGTGGGGACGGCGGCTTCCAGATGGTCGAGCGCTCGAACCGCGATCCGGACGAAGCGCGCGCTCCCGCGACCGCCGCCGACGCGCTCGTGGACCGGGATCCCGAGCCCCGACGCGCGGCGGTCGCCGTCTCCGGAGGGGCCGTACCGGAGCTCAGCGTCGTGCTCGTCGCGACCGAGGGCTTCGCGGGGGTGGCGCGGGTCGTGCGACATCTCCGCGAGCAGACGAACGCGGACGGGATCGAGCTCCTGCTCGTGGCCGAGAACCGTGCCGCGGTCGCCGACGTTCCGGCCGGCGCCTTCGACGGGCTCGGCTCGAGCCGAATCGTCGAGGCCGGACCCATCGACAACGTGGATCGGGCGGCGGCGTACGGGATCTACGCGGCGTCCGCCCCGATCGTCGCGATCGTCGAGGATCATGCGTACCCGGCACCGGGTTGGGCTCGCGCGATCGTGGACGCCCACCGCGGTCCCTGGGCCGCCGTGGGGTCCGCGATGCGGAACGCCAATCCACGCACCTCCCTGAGCTGGACGAATCTCCTGCTGGCCTACGGCGCCTGGACCGAGCCCATCGCGGCGGGCGAGACGACCCAGATCGCGCGTCACAACGTCTCGTTCAAGCGAGAAGCGCTCTCCACGTACGGAACGGAGCTGGAGAGCCGGTTGGGGCGCGACGGCGATCTGTTCGACGACCTGCGAGCCGGGGGAGCGCGGTTCTTCGTCGCGGATGACGCGGTCGTCGAGCACGCGAATCCGTCTCGACTCCGCTCCACGATCCGGTTGCGGTTCGAGGCCGGTCGCTTGGCCGCGGCGCGGCGCGCGGACTCGGGCGCGTGGTCCCGTCTGCGGCGGAGCATCTACACGCTCGCCAGCCCGATCTTCCCGCTGCTGCGATCTCGTTTCCTGGTGGGGAAGATCTTGAGCGAGCCGCTCCGCGGGACGCTCGTGCCGCGGGCGCTGCCGGCGCTCGCGCTCGGCTTGACGCTCGATGCCATGGGTCAGGCCCTCGGCTTCGCGGTCGGGCCGGGCCGCACCGCGGAAAACCTCGCGGCGTTCGAGGTCGATCGACTTCGGCACGTGACGTCTCACGACCGACAGTTGTTGTCGACGTGACGGTCGCCCGATGATCGCGCCGGCCAAGTTCTCGATCGTGGTGCCGACCTACGATCGACCGGACGTGCTCCGCGGGTGCTTGGACTCCCTCGCGCGGATACACGGACCGCCGCCCGAGATCATCGTCGTGGACGACGGGAGCCCGGTTCCGGCGGCCGCTGCGGTCCGATGGCACTCGGCGCGGCCGCGCGTGATTCGAACCCGGAACCGCGGGCCGGCCGCGGCGCGAAACGTCGGAGCGCGCGCGGCGCGCGGCGACTACATCGTGTTCGTGGACGACGACGTCCGCCCCGATCCCTCGCTGCTCCGTGCCCTGAGTCGAACACTGATGGCGCGGCCGAACGCCCTCATCGGCGGCCGAATGCTGAACGCGGCGCGGTCGCTCCTGGCCGAGGCCACGCACTCGCTCATGGAAGCGGTCTACGAGGCGCAGATGTCGAACGGTCCTCGACCGTTGCGCTTCAGCACGTCCATCCTCGCCGCGCCACGCGAGCCCTTGCTCGAGCTCGGCGGGTTCGACGAGCACTTTCGTCACGCGGGTGGAGAGGACTACGAGCTCTGTGAGCGCTGGCAGCGCGCGGGGCTCCCGGCTCTCTACGATCCCGCCGTCGTCGTCGAGCACGACCACCCGCTCGGCTTCCGCGATTTCTTGCGACAGCACGAACGATACGGTCGAGGTCTCCAGCGCGTCCGTCGGATCGCCCGCGAAGTGGGCGCCAGCGCGGGCGGCGCTTCCGGTGCGCGGGAGATCCTCCGACTCACGCTTCACCCGCTTCGACGAGCGCTCGGGGGTCGTGCGATCGTCCTCACCGGGCTCCTCGTGTTGTCTCAGATCGCCACGGCGTGGGGCGCCCTCGTCGAAGAGCTGTCCGGTAGGAAGCGGGGCCACGCATGACGACGTCGGTCATCGTCCCCATGCGCGATTGCGCGGAGACGCTCCCGCGGTGTCTCGAGGCGCTCCACGACCAGCGGACCCGAGAGCCGCTCGAGATCATCTGTGTCGACAACGACTCGCCCGATGGAGCCGGGGAGATCGCGCGGCGCGCCGGGGTCCGTGTGGTCCACGAGCCGAAGCCCGGCGCATACCGAGCCCGAAACGCGGGTCTTCGGGCGTCCACCGGATCCGTCGTCCTGTTCACGGACCCCGACTGCGTCCCGCGTCGGGATTGGGCGGCGAAACACCGGGCGGCGCTCGCCGGGTCGAACGCCTGGATCACGTTGGGGCGGGTCGATCCGCCGGACTCCGCGCGCATCGTCCGACTCCTCGGTCCGTACGATCACGCTCGACACACCCAACTGCTCTCGGGGAGCGATCCATCGCGCTACTTCGGATTCACGAACAACTTGGGCGCCCGCCGCGAGCTCTTCACTCGCCTGGGCCCCTTCGCCGAACGACGTCGGGGCGCCGACACGCTCCTCGTCCAGCGGTCCGTCCGTGCGCTGGGACCCGACTCGGTCGCGTACGTACCGGACGCCCAGGTCACGCACCTGGAGGTCGCGACGGTGGGCCACTGGCTGCTGAAGATGGCGCTCTATGGCCGGAGCAGTCGTCGGCTCGCGCACCAGGTCGAGACGCGACCCGCGGGCTTCGGGGTGCGTCGTCGGGCGTTCCGCTCCGCCATCCGCGAGGCCGGGTTCAACTCGTTCGAGAGCGCGACGCTGGCCCTTCTCCTGGCGGCGGGTGTCGTTGCGTGGCGGGTCGGGCGCGGAACGGGCGTCTGGCTGCCCGGCGCCGATCCCGCGCGGCTTCCGCTCGAAAGCGCGACGACGGTCTCATGAGAGTCCTCATCGTGCACGACTACGGCACGCTCACGGGGGGCGCCGAGCATGTCTCGAAGATGCTCCGCGACGGGCTCCGCGAGAGGGGCCACGAGGCGGAGTGGTTCGCTTCCTCGGCTCGCCCGCTCCGCGTCCCGATCGCCGCCGACCGGACCTGTTTCGGGACCATGAGCGGTCTCGGCCGCGTCACCAAGATCTTCAACCCGCTGGCCGCCGCGTCGCTTCGGTCGGCGATCCGTGACTATCGTCCGGACGTCGTGCACCTGCGGATGTTCATGACCCAGTTGTCCCCGTGGATCCTGAGCGTGTTGCACCGTGTGCCCACGATTCACCACGTTGTCAACTACGACTTGGTCTGTCCGCTGAACGTGAAGCGGTTGCCCGACGGGTCCCCCTGCGTTCACAGAGCCGGAAGTGTTTGTCGTCGCGAGGGTTGCGTGCCTTGGTTCGGCGTGGCGCGAGCGATGGCGCAACGGAGCCTCACGCAACGCGGGTTCTCGGCCCTCGACCGCGTCGTCTGCAATTCGGGTTGGGTGCGGCGTCGGTTGGAGCGAGAGGGCTGGCGAGTCGACGACGTGATCTGGAACGGCATCCCGGTGCGCCCGGCCCGAACGGGCCTCGCCCGACGGCCGACGATCGCGTTCGCCGGCCGCTTGTTCCCCAAGAAGGGGGTAGATGTGTTGTTGCACGCCTTCGCGGCGATGCGCGGTGAGATCGAAGGGGCACGGCTGGTGATCGCCGGCGACGGCCCGGAGCGCGCGCATCTCGAAGGCTTGG
>JAKSCH010000171.1 GCA_022360695.1 Gemmatimonadota bacterium | reverse complement strand
GACGACATCCCGGTGGTGAAGGGATCGGCGTTGAAGGCGTTGGAGGCGAACGGGGACGGACCGGACGTGGAGTGCATCCAGGAGCTGATGGATGCGATCGACAGCTACATCCCGGAGCCGGAGCGGGACGTGGACAAGCCGTTCCTGATGCCAGTGGAGGACGTGTTCACGATCACGGGCCGCGGGACGGTGGTGACGGGCCGAATCGAGCGCGGGATCATCAAGACGGGCGAAGAGGTGGAGCTGGTGGGGTTGGGGTCGGACAAGAAGACGGTGGTGACGGGTGTGGAGATGTTCCGGAAGATCCTGGATCAGGGGGAGGCGGGCGACAACGCGGGGTTGCTCCTACGTGGAGTGGCGAAGGAAGAGGTGGAGCGCGGGATGGTGATCGCGCACCCGAAGTCGATCACGCCGCACACGAAGTTTTCGGCGGAGGTGTACGTGCTGACGAAGGAGGAGGGCGGACGCCACACGCCGTTTTTCAACGGATATCGACCGCAGTTCTACTTTCGTACGACGGACGTGACGGGCAGCGCGGATCTTCCGGAGGGAGTGGAGATGGTGATGCCTGGTGACAACGTGAACATGACGGTGGAGCTGATCGCGCCGATCGCGATGGAGGAGAATCTGCGGTTCGCGATACGGGAAGGCGGACGGACGGTGGGCGCGGGGGTGGTGACGGAGATCCACGAGTAGGGTCGGCTTGGTGGGCGTCGGTCGACGCGTGCGGGGGTCGCGTGGCTGCGGGCGCGCCGTGGGCGCGCAGTCCTCGCTGACGCGACCCCCGCCCACGTCGACCGACGATGAGCGGCCGCCTACGAGGTGCGGTTGATACGTACCGCGCCCAGAGGACGAGGCGGTCGCCTTCGCGGATCGCTCTCTGGGGCGGAGGGCTGACAGGCCGGGCGGCTGAGACGGCCAGAGGGGTGACGGTGCGGGGCGCTGAGGGGGGCGGCACTTAGGGCATACGTGGGGGATATAGATGAGGGTACAGATCACGCTCGAGTGCACGGAGTGCAAGGAGCGGAACTACTCGACGACGAAGAACCGGCGGACGCACCCGGAACGTGCGGAGCAGAAGAAGTACTGCCCGCGTTGCAACGGCCACAAGAAACATAAAGAGACCCGGTAGGCCAAGCGGCTGGCCGGCCCCTCGTCCGGATCCGACGGCGGTGCATCGTCGGCTCGGGCGGCCCAATGCGGGGGGGCCGGTTTTCGCGTGAGAAGGACCCGGGTCGACCGGATCCGATAGACCGATAGCGAGGCATCGTTGGCGGGGATCATAAAGGGAACACAGAAGTTCACAGAAGACGTGCAGGTCGAGATGCGGCGCGTCACCTGGCCCGACCGGGAGCAGGTGCGGAACGCGACGGCCGTCATCCTCGTCTTCGTCCTGATCCTGGCCGCCATAATCGGCGCGATGGACTCGCTCTTCGCCGGCGTCGTGCGATTGATCGTGAGGACGTTCGGTGGTTGACGAAGGGCGCAACGGGGACGTCCCGGAGGATGCTCCCGTGGAGGAGCCCGTGACCGCGACGGAAGAGATGGTAGCGGCGACCGAGCCCGAGGTCGTGGAACCGGAGGCCGTAATCGAAGCCTCGGGCGACGGCGATTCCGACGAGGTCGAGGAGCCGAGTGTCCCGGAGGAGGTCGAGGCTGCCGCGTCGGAGGAGGCCCCGAGCGAGGAAGCCGTCGCGGAGGAGGTCGAGCCGAGCGAGGAGGCCGTGGTCGCGGCGACGCCGCCCGGACAGGACTTCCGGTGGTACGCGCTTCAGACCTACTCGGGGCACGAGAAGAAGGTGAAGACGCTTTTGGAGCAGAAGCTCCGGGAGCACGTCAACGCGACGAACGAGGACCCGCCGATTCGCGAGGTCATCGTTCCGACGCAGGAAGTCGTCGAGATCAAGGGTGGGAAGCGCGTCAAATCGACGAAGCGACTGTACCCGGGCTACGTGCTGATCCAGATGCTGCTCGACCAGCACACGATGTTCCTGGTGAACAGCGTCCCGGGCGTCATCAAGTTCGTGGGCGGCGGCGACGAGCCGCAGCCGCTCAAGGCGGAAGAGATCAACAAGATCCTCGGGATCGCCGATGAGCTGGAGGAACAGGGACCCGAGACGGAGATCCCGTTCCGGCCCGGTCAGGTGGTCGAGGTCATGGAAGGCCCGTTCAGCGACTTCAGCGGGACGGTGGAGGAGGTGTTCGCCGAGAAGGGCAAGGTTCGAGTACAGGTCAGCCTGTTCGGGCGACCCACCTCGGTCGAGCTCGACTATACGCAGCTACAAGGGTTCTAGCGTCCACCGCTACGCACCGTCGATGGCGGTACGCCGAACGACAGGGACGATTCGATAGATGGCACCGAAGAAAGAAGTCACGGGATTCATCAAGCTGCAGATCCCGGCGGGGCAGGCGAACCCGGCGCCACCGGTGGGGCCGGCGCTCGGTCAGCACGGCCTCAACATCATGGACTTTTGCAAGGCGTTCAACGCGCAGACACAGCAGGATGCGGGGACGATCATCCCGGTCGAGATCTCGGTGTACAAGGACCGGACGTTCACCTTCATCACCAAGACGCCGCCCGCCGCCGAGCTGCTCAAGAAGGAGCTGGGGCTGGCCTCGGGATCGGCCGAGCCGAACCGGGACAAGGTGGGGAAGGTCACGCATGACCAGCTGCGCAAGATCGCCCAGATCAAGATGAAGGATCTAAACGCCGCCGACGAAGAGGCGGCGATGCGAATGATCGCGGGCACGGCTCGATCCATGGGGATCGAGCTGGCCGACTGATTCGGAGACCGAGGACTAT
>JAKSCH010000408.1 GCA_022360695.1 Gemmatimonadota bacterium | reverse complement strand
TCTGCTCGGCGGCCTCCTGACCGGCCGTTTGCTGGCCCGCCGCGCGGGCGACCTGCTCGGCCGCGAGGAGGTGCCGAGCGAGATCGTTGAGGGCGTTCTGGACCCCCTCGGTCTCGGCCCGCGAGGGGAGACGCCGGGCCCCGTCCTCGGCGAGCCGCTCGAGGAGCTGATCCATCTGGCGCGCCGCTTCCCCGGCGGCGGCCCCGGTGCGCTGGTCCAACATCGCGGCTTCGTTGCCGGCGTTCGAGATCCGATCGAGGAGGTTCTCGAGCCCCTGGCGGACCGCGTTCTGCTCCGCGCGCCACGACTCCGGATCGGGCGCGCCGTCGCCGCGCGTCGCCTCCGCGAGACGGCCCTCCTCCTGGGCGAGCGCGAGCGCCTCGTTGCGTGCGCGGGCGAGCGTCTCGGCGGGGGCTTCCCCCGCCTCGCCGCTCATCTGCTGCTGCGCGGAGCCCAGCGCGCTGGCCGCGTCCTCGAGCGCCTCGGCGGCGTCCTCGGCGGCCGAACGCTGGCCCTCCGACGTCTGGCCGGCCTCACCCGACGCGTTCTGCGCATCGGCCATACGCTCCATGGCCTCTTCCGTCCGCTGGCCGGCCGCGGAGGCCGAATCCGCCGCCATCTCGCGACCCGCCTCCGCGAGCTCGGACTGAAGCTCCTCGAGCCGATCGGCCAACTGCTCCGCCTCTTCCGCCAGACGATCCTGCGCTTCGTCGAACGCGTCCGCATCGGTCTCGCCCGCGAGCTCGCGCTGCTCCTCGGCGAGCTCGTCGGCGTTCGCCTGCGCCGACTTCATCGCCTGCTCGAGCGCGGCCTGCTCCAACAGTCCGAGCGTCTGCTCGAGCTGTTCGCGCAACGCTTCGGAATTCTCCGCCAGTCGCTCGAGGGCTTCGCGGACGGCGTCCGGATCCAGATCTCGGAGGGCCTCGGCGAGGGCCTCGATATCCTCGGCCAGCCCTTGATCCGCCAGCTCTTCGTAGCGCTCGACCAGCCGCTCGAGCTGCTCCTCGAGCGCCGGGTCCGAAAGCGCGGACTCGGCGAGCTCTTCCCGCATCGAGACGAGATCCTCTTCGAGCGACGAGAGCTCCTCCTCGGCCCGCTCGGCCTCGTCGAGCACGCTTCGCGCCTCCTCCGTGGCATCGAACCGCGCTTCTTCCGTGTCGGCCTCCTCCGCGTCGGTTCGACGCGCCGCGTCGGCGGCCGCTTCGGTCAGGGCTTGCATGGCCTCCTCGAGCTCCTCCGCCGAATCCGACAGCGACTCGGTCGCGTCCGCTCGCTGGTCCCGGACCTCGGTGAAGGTCGGTACGCGGAGCGTGAACACGTCGGAGAGCGCGGGGCCTCGCCCCGGGTGCCCGTCGAACGCCTCGAATCGATAGAAGACCGTGTCCCCGGGGAGCAGCTCGTCGTCGCTGCGATCGAGCAGGTGTCGGAACACGGCCCGACGCGACCCGTCGGGCGCGGGCGACAACGCCTCTCGGTTCTCGGCGCTTTGCGCGCCCAGCCCCGAACGCCACGAGCGGATGGCCACCCGTCGGAGCCCGATGTCGTCCTCCACGTCGACGACGAGCGGCATCACCTGCTCGAACCCGAGGGTGGTATCGGGCGCGGGGTAGAGGAGCTCGATACGCGGCGCCAGATCCGGGACGAGCAACACCCGGATCGGGTCGGGAGCGACGGGATCTCCGATCGACTCGGTCGACGTCAGGTCCCAGGTCCACGCGCCGCTTCGCGTCGGCGTCCACGTCGCGCCGAAGCGCCGATCGGAGATCTCCAGGATCCGGTCCGCGTCCGGCTGTCGATCGCCGTCGCCCGAAGAGAAGGTCAACCGACCACCATCCAGCGGGAGATTGGTCTCGCCCGACACGCGCACTCGGGTGCCGGCCGGCGCGACCAGCGGAGGGACCTGGCCCCGGTGCGTTTCGGACGGTCGACCCAGGTACGCCGGAAACTCGAGCGTCACTTGCAGGTCCTGAACGAGCAGCGGCTCGAGGGGTCGGATGAGGATCGTATCGCTCGACGACCCGGCCGCATCCTCGACCCACACGCGCGTGGCGGTCTCGATCGGGGGCGTCCGAGCCTCCGCGACCCCGGCCGGGGACACGACGAGCGGTCGGCGTCGGATCACCTCGCCCGCGGGCCGCCAGGCGAACGATACGGAGTCACGACCGACGGCGGTGATCGAAACCGCGCTCGGTTCTCCGCGGGGCACCCCGGTCGCCGCGGCCACCTCGAGCGGAGGCAGCGGATCGGGGAACGCGACCCGCCACGGGGCGCTCAGAGCGACCGCCGCCGACAACGTCGGTTGGGGTCGAGCCAGCGCCGCCAGCGCCACCAGGACGAGCGAGCCGGCGCCGACGAGAACCGCGCGACGCGCGCGTGACGACCAGCGTGGGAGCGTACGAGGCAGCAACCGTTCCGATCCCAAACCGGCCAGCGTCTCGGAGATCCGATGACGGTGGAGCGACGCCAACGCCGCCGATCGATCGGACGCGGCGAGCTCGATCGCCGCGCGCACGTCGCCCGACCCCAGACCGGCGCCGTCGTCGACCTCTTCGGCCACGCCTTCGGGTCGAGACCGCCGACGCGCGCGGACGGTCGCGACGATGCCGACGACGATCGCGGTCCACAACGTCGTCGCGAGGGCGAGCGGTACGAGCGAGCCGCGACCCTCGCGAAGCGAGATCGGGAGGAAGGAGAGCACGAGCACGAGCAACGCCGCGACCCCGATGACCGCCGCGACGGTCGCCGCGGTGATGCGCCTGCGGACCGCCCCGCACGCCGCACGCAGACGGTCGAAACCAGACCCGCTATTCATCCGCTGGCGCCCCCTCGTCTCCCAGGCTCGCGCGGTACGCGTCGTTTCGGCTCAACCCGAACTCTCGGGTCAGCCGATCCGCGATGTCGCGGCGGCTCACCCCGTCCCTCGCCAAATCTCGCGCGGCCTCGGCAACGACCGCCAGATCGGGACCCGGCCCCTCCGGTTCCGGCGATGCTTCGATGACGAGCGTCACCTCGCCTTTGACCTCCCGACCCCCGTACACCGTTGCCAGCTCCGCGATCGTCCCTCGACGAACCTCCTCGTGGATCTTCGTGAGCTCGCGACAGACCACGGCAGTCCGCTCCCCCGCACCGGCCGCCACGAGCGCCTCGAGGGTGGCGACCAACCGCCCGGGGGCTTCGAACACGACGGTCGTGCTCGGCGAAGTCACGACGGACCCCAGCCAGGTTCGGCGCTCACGCCCCCGACGGGGCGGATACCCCGCGAAGAAGAACCGGTCCGCCTCCAAGCCCGCCGCGGAAAGCGCGGACACGACCGCGGACGGGCCGGGGATCGGGCTCACGGCGATGTCCGCCTCGAGCGCGGCGGCCACGAGCCGACGACCTGGATCCGACACGATCGGCGTCCCGGCGTCGGTCACCAGGGCGATGGTGTCGCCCGCGCTCAACCGCGTCAGCACGTCGTCGATCCGGGATCGCTCGTTGTGCTCGTG
>JAKSCH010000150.1 GCA_022360695.1 Gemmatimonadota bacterium | reverse complement strand
CGAGATGCTGGAGGTCAGCGCCGCGATCGCCAGAAGGATGAAGAAGCCCGTGCCGAAGATGAGACCGCCGTACGGCTCGGGCGGGATCGAGGCGAGAAGCGACGGGAGGACCACGAAGACCATCCCGGGGCCCTCGATGCTGGCGTCGAAGCCCGTCGAGAACATCGTCGGGAAGATGATCAACCCGGCGAGCATGGCGATCAGGGTGTCGAACCCGGTCACCCACCCCGCGGACGAGACCAGATCCTGTTTCTTGGACAGGTACGATCCGTACGTGATGAGCGCGCCCATCCCGAGGCTGAGGCTGAAGAACGCCTGACCCACGGCCGACAACACCACGGTCGGCGTCACCGCGCTGAAGTCGGGCTTGAGGTAGAACTCCAGACCGGTGCCCGCGCCGGGTAGCGTCACGGCCCGAACCGCCAGCAGCACGAGCAGGGCGAAGAGGATCGGCATGAGCAGCTTCGTGCAGCGCTCGATCCCGCCTTTGATCCCACCCAGCACCACCGCGACCGTGATGACGATGAAGACCGCGTGCCAGGCGATCGCGGGGCCCGGGCTCGCCGAGACGCTCTGGAAGATCGACGCGGCGGCATCCGCGTCGATCGCGGCCCGGAAGGCGCCGGTCGCGGCCTTGATGATGTACGCGAGCGTCCACCCGGCGATCACCGTGTAGAAGCTCAGGATCACGATGCCCGTGAACACGCCGAGCCCGCCGACCACGTACCAGGACTTTCCGGGCGCGAGCTGCTTGAACGCGCCTACCGGGTTCTTGAGCGTGTTCCGGCCGATCATCAGCTCGGCGAGCATCACGGGCGCGCCGATCAACGCCACGAAGATCAGATAGAGCACCAGGAAGGCGGCGCCACCGTTCTGACCGGCCTGGGTGGGAAAGCCCCAGATGTTGCCGAGACCGATCGCGCTCCCCGCGGCGGCCATGACGAAAGTGGCCTTCGAGCCCCACGTATCGCGCGTCTGCGGTGTGGATGGATCCATGCTACCTCCGTTTTGAAGGGCTCTTGGGCCGCGATCGAGGATAGTCCCGGCGTTTTCCCGTTACAAGCGACGGCGGGCGTCGTCGGATCGTCACGGCGAGCGCGCCCCGCCGGGTCCGATCCGCCACCGCGTGACCCCGCCCTCGGAAAGCTCGAGGCGCTCGCGGGTCAGGACGCGCCCGTTCGGCCCTCGCGCTTCGAGCTCCACGAAGTCCGCGCGGACCCGGACGTCGACGCGCGCCGAGTCCCGGGCGCGGATCGTGTCGACCTCCACCGACGCGGCTCCGGCCGCTGCGAACACCCGCGCCTCCGCTTCCGACATGTTGACGACGAGCAGGGCGTACACCCGAGGCTCGCCTTCACCCGCAAGCGTAGGGATGGCGGGCGGGGACGGGACGGGTGCCTCGGGGGTCACCGTCGAGTCGATGGCGAGCTCCGTATCCGAGGTCGCCTCGGGCGACCTCTGTCGGCACGCGGAGAGCGTGGCGGCCAGACCCGCGAGCGCGACCCGGCACCCGAACCCGAGCGCACGTCGCGAGGCGCTCACGACGCGACCGCCTCGATCGCCCGATCGTCCCGGTCCCGGACGGCCACCGCTCGGTCCACCTCGCGTGCCGCTTCGGCCCGGCTCCAACCGAGGATCGGCGCCATCTCGGCGGCGACGCGTTCCGCGGCTCCTCGGATGCCATCGCGGGATTCGAGCCCGAGGCGGGTTCGCCGATAGAGCACGTCCTCTACGTGGAGCGCCAGCTCGTGGGTGGACGCGTACACGGCTTCGGCCAGGACATGGGGTCGGCCCTCGAGAATCGGGTGACGCAGCTCGGCGCGCCGGGCGACGAGATCCAACACCCGATCGGCGCGCGTCCCGTACGCGCGGGTCAGCCGGTCGGCGCTCGCGGGGGGAACGTCGTGGAGGGCGGCACGCTCGCGGATACCCTCCCGCAGTCCGTCGAGGACGCGGAAGCCGCCGCCGGGCAAGGGCCGCTTCGCGGTATCGCACGACCGGCCGCGCGTCACGTCGGCCTCCACCAGAACCCGCTCGATTCGATCCACCGTCTCCTCCGCCATGTGTCGGCCCGACGTCAGCTTTCCACCGCTCAACGTAAACAGCCCCTTGGGGTCTTCGTGGATCTCGAACTCGCGCGACACCTGACCGGCATCCGAGCCGGCGTCGGGGGCGGGGGCCACGAGCGGACGTAGCCCGGCCCAGGCGCTCAAGACATCGGCGGCGGCGAGTCGGGCCGCCGGAAACAGCCGATTCGTGGCGTCGAGCAGATACGCGATGTCGCCGGGCGTCGGCGCCACGTCCTCGGGCTCGCCCTCGTGGAAGTCGTCGGTCGTGCCGATCAAGGTCAGGTCGTCCCGCCAGGGCAGCACGAACATGATCCTCCCGTCTTCCGGAGCCTCGAAGATGAACGCTCCCTCGTGACCGACGCGTCCGCGCGGGACGTGTATGTGGGTCCCGCGAGACGGCGAGAGCGCGACGGGGCGGGAGGCGTCGGTCAGACGGAGCGTGCGCCCCGCCCACGCGCCGGTCGCGTTGACGACGGTCAGGGCGTCGGCCTCTATCGTGGCGCCGGTCTCCTCATCCTCCACGCGCACGCGGTGACCGGGCCACCCCGCGGTCTCGATCCCGCGGACCCGCGCTCGATTGAGCGCCACCGCACCGGCCTCGAGCGCCGCGATCGCGGTCGTGACGACGAGGCGGGCATCGTCGACCTGCGCGTCGTAGTAGCGGGCGCCGCCCAAGAGCCCGTCGCGTCGGAGCTGCGGTTCCCGTTCGAGCAGCTCGTCCGCCTCGAGCATCTGGTGCCGCTCGATGTTCCGGAACAGCGCGAGCGCGTCGTACAGCCACATCCCGGCGTCGAGCTTTCGCTTCCCGACCCGACCCTCCTCGAAGATCGGGAACAGGAACTCGAGCGGGCGGACGAGGTGCGGGGCGATGCGGAGCAGCGTGCGCCGCTCCTGACTCGCCTCGAACACGAGATCGAGCTCGAAATGCTCGAGGTACCGGAGCCCGCCGTGCACGAGCCTGGACGATCGGCTGCTCGTCCCGCTCGCGAAGTCCGCCGCTTCGACCAGCGCGGTTCGATACCCTCGCAGCGCGGCGTCGCGCGCCACCGCGACGCCCGAGATCCCGCCGCCGATGACCAGCACGTCGAAGTCGCCCGCGGCGAGCGCTTGGAGCTGCTCGGAGCGCGGAGGTGGCTTCACGCGTCGGGCGTGAGCACGAGCTTTCCGAACACGCCGCCGGTCTCGAGCCGCTCGTGCGCGTCGCGAGCGCGAGACATCGACCACGCGTCGTCGATCACCGGCTTCAAGGTCCCGTCCAATACGAGGGCCATGACCCGTTCGAACTCGGCCCGGCTGGCCATGGTCGTCCCCACGATCGACGTCTGGAGCCAGAACATGCGACGGATGTCGACGGCGCCCTTCGGCCCCGTGGTCGCTCCGTACACGACCATGCGACCCCCGCGCGCCAGCGTCCGGAACGTACTGTCCCACATCGCCTCGCCGACGCTGTCGAGGGCGACATCGACGCCCCGTTTCGCGGTCTCGCGCCACACGACCTTCGAGAGATCCTCATCGAGCGCGAGTCGGTCGATGACGATGTCGGCGCCGAGCTCCTCGACGCGGGCGGCGTTTCGGGTACCGCTCGTCACCGCGATCACGCGCGCGCCGAGGTGCTTCGCGATTTGAATCGCGGCGGTCGAGACGCCACCGGACGCGCCCGTGATGAGCGCCGTGTGGCCGGCCGCCAGGCCTCCGCGCGAGACCAGACCGCGCCACGCGGTCTGGTAGACCAGCGGAGCCACGGCCGCGGTCTCGAACGAGATCGCGTCGGGGATGGCGACCAAGTTGGCCGCGGGGGCGACCGCGAGCTCGGCGAATCCACCCGCCACGTGCTCGCCCAAGATCCGGTACGACGGGCACAGCGGCTCCTCTCCCGCCTCGCACCATTCGCAGGATCCGCACGAAAGCCCCGGGTTCACGGCGACGCGGTCTCCTACCGACCAGCCGGTCACGTCCGAGCCGGACGCCGCGACCACGCCCGACACGTCGGAGCCGCCGATATGCGGCATTTCGAGCTCCAGACCCGGGAGACCGCGTCGAACCCATAGATCGAGGTGGTTCAGACCGGCGGCGCGCACCTCGATCAGGACGTCCGTCGGGCCGGGCTCGGGATCGGGCCGGTCCCCGTACTCGATGACCTCGGGCCCACCGTGCTCGTGGAAGTAAGCGGCTTTCATCGCCCGAACGTACGCGGCGCTCCCGGGGGCCGCACGGCCGCGTCCACCGCCCGAAGCGCGCCCCGGGCGGGACGCAATGTCCCACCGAGCCGCTCCGTCTTGCCGATAGATGAGACCCGTTCTCAGTTAGGGTTGAAAACGAGGATCATCGGGCGTATCCTGTTCGTACCGATAACGGTTATCCGATGTGAACCCAGGCCGGGACCCCTGCGGGGGCGCACCCGGCCTTTGGCGACTTTGTGAGGGTTTCGATGGCAGACGCGCTTCTCGAGATACGGGGGCTACACGCCAAGGTCGAGGACGAAGAGATCGATATCCTCCGGGGTGTCGACCTCATCCTGGAGCCCGGGCACGTCCATGCGCTGATGGGTCCCAACGGGTCCGGAAAGAGCACGCTCGCGAAGGTGATCGCGGGCCACCCGGGCTACGAGATCACGGACGGCGAGATCCTGTTCCGCGGCGAAGACATCCTCGAGCTCGAGCCCGACGAGCGGAGCCGGGCCGGGATTTTCCTGGCGTTTCAGTATCCGGCCGAGATCGCCGGGGTCTCGATCGCGAATTTCCTCCGCACGGCCGTCAACGCCCGCGCCGAGGATGGTGAGGAGACGGACGTCTTCGCCTTCCAAGCCAAGCTGGCCGAGAAGATGGCGCTGCTCAAGGTGGACGAGAGCTTCGCCTCCCGGTACGTCAACGACGGGTTCTCGGGCGGGGAGAAGAAGCGCAACGAGATCCTCCAGATGGCGGTGCTCGAGCCGGCCCTCGCCGTGCTCGATGAGACCGACAGCGGTCTCGACATCGACGCGCTCAAGGTCGTGTCGGTCGGCGTGAACACGCTCACCGAGGCCGACGACCAGCTCGGTGTGCTGCTCATCACGCACTACAAGCGGATCCTCAACTACATCCGACCGGACCACGTCCACGTCATGATGGACGGTCGCATCGTCGAAAGCGGCGGCGCCGAGCTGGCGGACAAGCTCGAGGCCGAGGGATACGACTGGTTGCAAGAGGCGGTGGCTACCGCGTAGCCGGGAAAGCGAAGGAACGACATGCCGCAGAACGAGACCATCACCGAGCTCGGGCTCGACGAATACAAGTACGGCTTCGTCACGGAAGACAAGCCGGTGTTCAAGGCCGTGCCCGGTCTTTCGGAGGACATCGTGCGTCAGATCTCGGCGCACAAGGAAGAGCCCGAGTGGATGCTCGAGTTCCGCCTCAAGGCGCTCGAGGTCTACGAGTCCAAACCGATGCCGACGTGGGGCGGTGATCTTTCGACGCTCGAGCAGACGCTCGACGACATCTACTTCTATCTCAAGCCGCAGGACCAGATGGAGCGGTCCTGGGACGACGTGCCGGAAGAGATCAAGAACACGTTCGAGCGGCTCGGAATTCCCGAAGCGGAACGGAAGGCGCTCGCGGGCGTCGGGGCGCAATACGAGTCGGAGATGGTGTACCACTCGCTCAAGGAGATCTGGGATGAGCAGGGGGTGATCTTCGATTCGATCGAAGATGGTCTCGAGAACCACCCGGAGCTCTTCCGTCAGTACTTCTCCACGGTCATCCCGACCGCCGACAACAAGTTCGCGGCGCTCAACTCGGCCGTGTGGTCGGGTGGGTCGTTCGTCTACATCCCGAAGGGCGTGAAGGTCGACATCCCGCTCCAGGCCTACTTCCGCGTCAACGCCGAGCGGATGGGTCAGTTCGAGCGAACGCTGATCATCTGCGACGAGGACGCCGAGGCGCACTACATCGAGGGGTGCACGGCCCCCGTGTATTCGACCGAGTCGTTCCACTCGGGCGTGATCGAGATCGTGGTCAAGAAGGGCGCGCGGTTCCGATACACGACGATCCAGAACTGGTCGAACAACATGTACAACCTCGTGACGCAGCGCGCGCTCGTGCACGAGGACGCGAAGATGGAGTGGCTCGACGGAAACCTGGGCTCGAAGCT
>JAKSCH010000370.1 GCA_022360695.1 Gemmatimonadota bacterium | reverse complement strand
TAGCAATATCGCACTCCCAATTCCGGCGTTTTCGTCGGACAAATCCTATGGATAGGGCTGACTTGGTAAAAACGGGAAAAGACGGCGACGACAAAGACCATCTTCCGCCACTGGCAATGCCGAACGTCGCCCCCGAGGATGCCTTGCGGGGGTTCATGGCGGTCGATCCAGACGCGCTCCGCGACGAGCGCGCCGTGTGGGTCATCGAGGAAGCCCAAGATGCGATTGAGCGGCCTGGGGACGTTACCGGGGCGATGGACCGCCTCAGCGAGACGTTCGGAGCCGAACGCGTGACGGTGCGCCGGCAGCCGAGTGGCCTAGATGTGCTGTCGGTTCGATTCGATACGGAGGACGCTGCGCGGGAGGCCGTTGACGACGTGCGCGACGTGGTTAAGGAGCAGGGCGCTCGGTGTCGCGTGGTTGCTGTGGTTCTAGCTGATTCCTGACTGCGGTTCACGTCTTCGTCCTGGGCGCAATAATCCGTCGTTGGTCAACTCCACAACCTCCCACCCTGACCCTACGACGGGGTGCTCTCCCCAGGGTGCCGCAAGCCATTTTACTACTAGGCATTTAGCCGTGGTTCGTCAAGTGCATATTCCCGGTATCTATTTAAATATATGGCAAGACGATTACGGTGCCGCGAGAGGGGAGCGGGTTAACCGGCCAGGCGGGTCTCGAGTCGCTCGGCGGCGGCGACCGGCGGGGCCGTCACGGCAAACGCGGCATAGATGAGCGACGATGCCGCCATGGCCGGAAAGACCTCGTGGACGGCCCCGCCGAAGGGCAGGTATTCCCAGGCGAGCAGCACGAGGACTCCGGCCAGCAGAGACGCCGTCGCGCCCGCGCTCGTCCCGCGTCTCCAGGTCAGCCCGAAGACGACGACCGGGAAGAAGCACGCCGCGTACAGGCTCCCCGAGAACGCGGTGAGCGTCACGATGCTCCCGAGCGGACGGAGCGCGAGAAGTGCCGTGATCGTGGCGAAGATCGCCACCCACCTCCGCGTCTCGCGGACGACCTTCTCTTCGCCGACCTGGCGAAACTTGGATACCACGTCTCGTTCCCAGGTCGAGGCCATCACGAGCAGCACGCTGTCGAGCGATGACATCGCTGCGGCGAGGAGCGCCACGAGGATGAACGCGGCGGGGAGCGTGGGGAGGATTCCGGCGTCGCCGAGGAGTGTCGGTACGACCAGGTCCGACTCGGCGAGCCCGCTGCCCACGACGGAGTGCGCGAGCAAGCCGATCGGCAAGAGAAGCGTGTAGACGATCAAGAACGCGCCCGTGGACACGACGAGCCCCCTTCGTACGGCCCTGCGGTCCGCGAGCGCATAGAAGCGCGACAGCTGACGGGGATCGACGACGAACTTGAGCGTGCCCGCGACGATGATCCCGATGAGCACGGGGAAGGGCATGGCCGCGTCCCAGCGAAACAGGTTCGCCGTGGGCGCCGAAGCGCGCAGCGTCTCGAGCGCCTCGAGCCCGCCCGCCGCGTCGAGCGTCCCCCAGAACAACATGATGCCGGCGAAGAACATGAAGACGCCCTGCACGGCGTCCGTCTTCACGACCGAGATGAAGCCCCCGACCATGGTGTACAGCATCACCACGACGTACGTGAACGCGATGGCCCCGACGTACGGGATGTCGAGGAAGACCTGGAGCAGATTCCCGATCCCCTTGAAGACCGCGATCATGTAGAGGAAGCTCGCGAAGATGACGATGACGGCGGCGAGCATCCGAGCCGAGGGGCTCTCGAAGCGGAACCCGATGTAGTCCGCGAGCGTGACGGAGTCCACGGCGCCCGTGAACGCCCGCAGACGCGGCGCGATCCACAGCCATGCCGAGAGCGAGAAGAGGACCACGGCCCCGGCCAGGAGGAGCCACGGCGCCCCGTAGGTATACGCCTGTCCCGCGAACCCCACGAAGCTGTTCGTGCTCGAGTACGTGGCGAAGAACGACAGACCGAGTACGATGCCGCCCATGCCCCGACCGCCGACGTAGTAGTCGGCTCGTCCTTCGGTCTCCCTACGGCCCTCGAGCGCGTGTCGGACGAGCAGCACGCCGTACCCCGCGAGGAGCGAGAGGGCGATCCAGTGTGTCTGAAGCCAGGTCATCGGATACCGGGTCCCGGGACGTGTGACGCGATATCAGAGGGGTCGCCACCCGATCCCACAACCCCGTCGGCTCGCGGCACCGTCTCGCTACCCGGTGTCCGGGACGGGCGACCTGGCGGCCGCTTCGGGTGCGGGGCGCGCGCGCCCTCCGCGCTACCAGGCTTCTCGAGTCCGGAGCTCCGTGATGTGCGCGATGTGGTGGTCGCCGTGCCACGCGTACATGGCGAGGAGCTGGTCGAGGCGAAGGTCGCCGTGCTCCGGGTGGTGGAGGAGGCGTCCCCAGGCGTCCTCCGGGAGCCCACCGAGCCATGCGGTCCAGCGTCGGTGAAGCGCATCGAGCAGGTCCAGCGATACGCCGACGTCCAGGGTCCGGGCGTCGGATTCCTCTCCCCACAACGCCTCCATGTACGTCCCTATGGTGGGGTGATCCTCCGTCTTGGTCAGCTTGAACCGTATGTACGAGTTGACGTGACTATCGACCACGTGGTGGACGACCTGGCGGGCGGTCCATCCGTCAGGTCGATAGCGCGTGTCGAGCTGCGCCTCGTCCAGGTCCTCGACCGCCTCGCGCAGCCGCCGCGGTGTCGATGCGATCCGCTCGATCCACTCGGCGCGCTCGGCGCCCGTCGAGGGGCTCTCGGGGAAGTCGAAGCGACCGATGGGGAAACGTAGCGCCTCCAGATCCGACGAGGTCATGGCGTGCCTTTTCGCTCCGGGGTGGGCGCGGGCGCCGCGCGGCGGTGCGACGCGTCGTCCCTTGTAACGGGCGGAACCGCGCCGCGTGAAACGCGGACCGGCGTCGTCAGCGCCCGTCGGCGACCGGAACCCAGTCGAGCTCGGGGAGCGTGACGACATCGGGCAGCCCGCCCATGTCGCCGGTCGCCATGAACCGCTCCAGTCCCGCCCGGAACGAATCGGACGCGCGGAGCGCCTCGCCCAGCGCGCCGTGCGTGCCGCGCTCGACCAGGACGAAGTGGTGGTCCCTGAAATAGGGCAGGAGCTCCTGCGCGTTCTCGAGCGGGGTCGACAGGTCCCAGTCCCCGTGCACGATGACCGTCGGGATGTCGGTGTAGAAGTTCTCCCGGAACGCTTCGCCGAGGTCCGCGTCCCACGCCGGACACACGGAGTGATAGAACGCCCCGAGCGGTCCCACGACATCCGCCCCGGGGTCCTCGAGCAGCGTCGCCAACCGATCCGCGCTGATCCCGGATCCGCAGTCGAGCATGAAGAACGCGGCGGTCGGGATCCCGAACACCGCTCGATTGCGCACCGCGGCGTTCCCCGCCGCTTCGTACGAGCCCTCGTAGAGCGCGATCATGTCGGCGGGCCAGCCCCGCATCCGATGGCCGCCGGATTGGCTCGTGAAGCCACCCCACAACCCGCGGATGTCGTCCGCCGTGAGTCGGATCGACAGGTGCTCGCGGCCTCCGCGACGCGGTAGATCCACCGCGATGGGCCTCGCCTCCGCGCGCGCGATGACATCGCGAAACCCCTCGACGACCCCGCCCGGCGGGAGCCGTCCATCGAAGACGCCCGACGCTTCCGCGTCGGCCGCGACGCGCTCGAGCGCCGCGAGCACCCAGCCCGGCATGTCGTACGTATGGTCCGGTCCCTCCATCCCGTTCAACACGGCGCGCGCGACGATGTCGGGGTGGAGGCGGAGCACGGTCATCCCCCAATGCGATCCGAAGCTTCCGCCGTGGATCTGCACGCGGTCGTATCCGAGCGCGCCCACGACATCGCGCACGTCGTTCGCCGCTTCGATGACGGTGATCCCTCCGAGGTCCACGCCTTCCTCTTCCCACTTCGCGCGACACCGCCGCGCGGCGTCGAGCATCGCTTCGAACCGAACGCGAGGATCCTCGACCTGCGTCGGGTTCTCGAGTTCGGGCCGCGGGCACATGGTGTTGGGGGCGGACGTACCGATGCCGCGCTGACCGATGATCACCACGTCGGCGAAACGCGCGCGCGGGAAGATGTTGTCTTCGAGCCACTGCTCGTTCTCGAACTGTCGCTGGAGCCCCGGCCACCCGGGTCCGCCGTTCAAGTGGATGATCGGTGGAGTCGTCGGATCGGCGTCGGCGAGCGCCGGGAAGCGGTGGAACTGGAGCTCGAAGACGGGTCCGTCGGGCCGGGCGCGATTCTGCGGGACGCGCAGGACCCCGTGCTCGACGGTGTAGGCGTCGCCGCTCGCCAGGGGAACCTCGATGGACGTCACCGTGAGTCGATCCGGCGTCTGCGCGTCGGTTCGCACCGCGGAGGACCCGAGGGCCGAGATCGCGAGACCGACGGCAGCGCCTACGCCGCGCTTCGCACCGTTCGTATTCATGTCCGTTCCTCTCGTCGTCCGCCGCGCGCCGTCATTGGCTGCTTCGCTCGAACACCTGTTCCTCGGTCAGCCCATACAGCGGCGGAGCGTCGATCCCGAGCACGCCGAGCATCAGATAGATCTGTCCTCGGTGGTGCACCTCGTGCTCGACCATCGCGCGCAGCCACTTCCAGACGGTGATCTGGATGCCGCCGGGCGTCCCGCACTTCGAGACGAGCTGCTCATCGCTCAAGGCGGCGAAGATCTCGACCGACTCCGCGTGGCGCTCGTCCATATAGGCCCGGACGGCCGCCGCGCCGTCCGCCAGCTCGGGTCCGCACCCCGGGTAGCGACTCTCTCTGCCCTGGACGTTCTCCGCGAACATCCATCGCTCCGCCGCGGCGAGGTGGCGCGTCAGATCGGCGAACGTCCACGCGTTCTCGGTATGCGTCCAATCGAACCGATCCTCCGGGATGCAATCGATCACGCGACGGGTTCTGCCGCGGATGTTTCGCCAGTAGGCGACAAAGCGCTCGGCGTCTCGGATTTCCATGTCGGCATCATGTCGGCCGGCCGGGGCCGACGCGACCCCGGACCCCGATGGCTCCGACGGTGACGCTAACGCGCGCCCGTGCCACGTGATGCGAGCCGCCGGCTATCGAGGGAGCGTTCCATGAGTGCGATCAAGCGGTTACGGTCGGGGCTGCCAGCCATGATGCTCGTGGCCTGCGCGGACCCGACGGGTCCGTTCGATACCCCGCCTCCGCACCTGGCGCTCGTCGAGGCGAGCCCAAGTGAGAGTCCGGCCATCTTCACCGTTCCGGACTCCGTGGATCTGAACGAGAATTTCAACGTCCAGTTCACGACATTTCAGAATCGATTCTGCGAGGCTGAGGGTGAGACCAGAGTCGTCGTGAACTTCAGAACGGTCGAGATCACTCCCTTCACTACGTTCATACGGGAAG
>JAKSCH010000120.1 GCA_022360695.1 Gemmatimonadota bacterium | reverse complement strand
AGATGGCGTCGAGCTCGAGGTCGGCGAGCACGGGATCGGGCGCGAAGAACGACGGCACGAAGGGGATATGGAGCGTGGCGGCGGTCTCGAAGTAGCTCCCTCCGATCTCGTCGATATCGAGCCACCAGGTCGCGCGCGCATCGACCGTACGCCCACGGGTTCGGGCGTCGAGATAGAGCTCGGTCGTGTTGGACGCGCTCGTCCGGGCGGACGGGAAGTCGAGCGCGTCGCCGAAATAGAAGTACGGCGTCACACCGAGCGCGAGATCGACATCGCCCATGCCCGCCCCGAGCTGTAGCCAGGGATTCAGCTCACCGAAGCCGGGGCCACCTCGGTCCGAATGCTCGCCGGGTCCGGGGTCCCGGATCTCGACGTCGGCCCAGATTCCGGCCGAGAGCGAGAACCGGATGGTCTCCGTGGCGCCCGAAGACAGCGCTCCGAGGTCCGCCGCGACGTACGCGTCGGGCTGTAGGACCCAGTTGTTGACTCGGGTCAGACCGCGCCAGTTGTACTCGCTCGCGAAGGTGACGTCGCCCGAGACGACGACGCGCGGGTCCTCGTACCGCTGCTGCGAGGCGAGCTCCGCGACCCCGATGCCCGAGACGGCGAGCGCCGCCGCGCACAGGGGCGTCCGCCGGGGGCGACCCGGCCACCCTCGGCGCACGCTACCGGATGGCCTTGGCGAAGACCGTGCGGAAGTCCCCCACTTCGCAGGTCACGCCCCCGTCGTGCTCGACGGCCGCGCCGAGGGGCTCGAGCGCACGCGGTGGGCACATCGCTCGCACCCGGAGCGTCACCGTGCCCTCCTGGTGGATGTCGACCCGCATGAACCCCGGGAACCCGGCCGAGAACTCGGACCCGGGACCGACGCCCACCGTGCTCACCTTGCTCCCGGATCCGCTGACCAAGTGGTGCACGTCCGTCTCCGGATCGTAGATGACCTGGAGCGCGTGCTCGTGACCCGCCCCTACGAGCACCGGGTGCCGCGCTACGGCCGCCGTCTGCTCGAGCACCCGATCGATTCGATCGATCAGCCGTGCGTACGGCGCCGCGTTCACATCCTGGGCGCTCCACCCTGCCCGGTAGACCACCGCGGACGTAAGGCTCCCACGTCCCCCGTGATCCCCGTACGTGCGCATCGGGTGGTGCATGAGCAATGCGACCGGGGCCTCAACGGCGATCGAGAGATCACGAGTCAGCCGCTCCATGACGTCGTCGTCGGTGTATGTGCAGACCGCCGGGGGAGACGACTCGCGATCGGGGCGGCTGCCCGTCGGCAGCAGCAGCCATTGGGTGTCGAGGAACACCATCCGGAGCGCGACCTCGCCATCCACGACCACATCGCGCACGGTCGGGCCGGGACAGCCGACCGGCGGGATGAGCGCTTGTCCGCGCTCTTCCAGGTACACGGCTTGGTTGACGATCCGGGCATAGGCCTCGGGTCCGGAGATGTTGCCCCAATCGTGGTTCCCGGAGAGGAAGTATGTCTCCGTGCCCTCGGGTATCGCATCGAGCTGCGCGTCGAGCTGCTCGGCGTCGAGCGGACAGTACCGTGCCCCGGCGCAGCGCCCCTGGCTCGTCGCGTCGCGCAGCCCGTCCGGGTAGATGTTGTCGCCCAGATACACGAGGCGAGCTTCTGAGCCGCCGCGGCGCGCATCCTCGATGTCCGCGGCCAGCTCCCCGAGCACGCGGTCGCGCATCGGCGCGGCGGGTGGCGGCGGATCGGGCTCGCCCGCGTCCCCGATCAGAAACAGCGACACGACGGCGGGGCCGGCGTCGGTCGCCAGATCCTCACGCGCGACGCAGTCGAACCCGGTCCCGCGAACGCACGCGGCGCTCGACACGAAGTACGTGCCGGTGCACGCCGTGAGCACGAGCAGGCTCGCCGCGAGCGCGGTCCGAGCGCTCAAAGCCCGACGCTCAGCAAGACGATGTCCGTCCCGCGACTGGGCTGGATCGAGCCGTCGGAGTCGTCATCCTCGACGAGCGCGATCACGGTGCCCGCGACGATCCCGGCGGCCATCCCCATCATCATCACACCGAGCGGTCGCTCGGGCTCGACGAGGTAGCCCAGCCCGAGGCCGAGCAGGCCGCCGATCCAAGTCCCGTGCGCCGCATTCCGAGCGAACCGACCCGTCCGCTCGGGGGCCGCGATCCCGATGATCGTACCTGTGGCGGCGCCGCCGATCGTAAAGCGCCTGGCCAGGCTCAGCCCTTCGGAGATGCCGTACACGGGCCGGTCGAACAGGATGGCCCGACCCGAGACGGCGCCGGTGCCCACGAGGAACCCGGCGGCGGTCCCGACCGCCAAGCCCCCGAGCCACTCCTGCGCGGCTGCGGCGGTCGGCGTCGACGCGAGGAGCGCGAGCAGCACGATCGCGGACCGCCTTGCGCTGGCGCGACACGTCGGCGCGACCATGCCGCGGGAACGGATCGGGCGTCGACGCCCGCCCGTCCGTGGCGCTACGGACATCCCCACTTCAATCGAACCGAGGGCGCGCGACCATGATGCCGTCCTGCGAGTCGATCGATCGGATCCGGTCGGCGAGCGGTCGCTCCGACAGCTCCACCGCTCGGCCTACGAGCGGCGCGTGGACGAGGTGGAGCTCGCCGGCCCGCCACACGGCGAACCCGGTGTGCGCCACGTCCAGACCGGTGAGCGCGGACGTGGCCGCGATCACGTCACCGCTCTCGATCCGGGCCGCGATGTCGGCGATGCGATCCTGCGGCACGAAGGGACGAGCCGGGTCGCGGTTCAGCCGCGCCTCCATGTCTTCGATGGCGGCCAGCACGTCGGGGTCCGAGAGCTGGCGATACGCGTCGGGATGGCTCGTCATGAACGTGATCGGCTCTTCATCGGTGCTCGGCTCGAGATCTCGGGTCACCACTTCGATCAGACCCCGCCGCGCGTTGTCGTCGAGCCATTCGGAGAAGTAGTGGAGACGACTCGGGTAGCCATCGAGCGTCCCGTCACGATAGCGAATCGCGGTCAGGATCCGCTCGTACCGCGCCTCGGCGGCGGGTGCGTCTTCCAGGAGTCCCCGCCCTTCGGTCCGCGCGAACCGGGTGATCGCGAGGACGTTCTCGACGAACGTCACGCAGTCCAACCCGCGGAAGTCGATGACGAGCCGCTCGGCCCCCTCGGTCTCCAACGTCCCCGGGACGTAGGGCGTTCCGATGAAGGACAGGGCGAGCTCGGCGATCGCATCTCCGAGGGGAAGACTCACGATCTCGGGACGGGTGGCGAACCGGACCTTGTCGGCGAACACGTCCCAGTCCTCCGCCGTCCACGATCGATCCGCACGCGCCTCGCCGGGAGCCGTCGATCCCGGCCCGGCCATCGGTCCGCCGAGCCCCTCCGCATCGAGCGTGGTCGGCTGCGCGATCGTCGAGACGAGCGCGGCGATCCCGATCGTGATCGCGGCCATGAAGAGGCCGACCTTCACGCGTCCCAACCCTCTTCGGCTACGCCGACCGCTCGTCTTCGCCAACTCGTTTTCAGCCATCGACCTGGTCTACCGCTTCCCCTTCGCGACGCGGCGCTTCTCGTCCTCGAGGTCCTCGAGAGCGATGCCCTCGGTGATCCAAGCGGGGGCGGGCTCGCCCTTCAGGTAGTGCCCGAACCATTCGAGGATCCGCCGGTGATAGTCGATCTGGTTGGCCTCCTGGCGGAAGCCGTGATCCTCGCCCTCGTACACGAGGAGCACCATCTGTTTCCCGGCGCGTCGGGCGAAGTTGTAGAACTCCGTTCCCTGATCCCAATCGACGACGCCGTCTTCGTTTCCGAACGCCATCAAGAGCGGCGTCTCGAGCTCGTGCACCTTGTGGATGGGCGAGTTGCGGCGGTGCGCTTCCTCGTCCTCCCAGAACGGCACCTCCATGCGCCCCTGCCCCGTCTCCCAATGCGAGAGCTCGGGCACGCCGGGGTTCCAATGGATCTGCCCCATGAAGCTCACGAAGTCCGTGAGCGGTGCCCCTGCGACCGAGGCGGCGAAGATATCCGTGCGGGTCGGCAGATAGGTCGCCTGATAGCCGCCCCACGAATGTCCGATCAGGCCGACCGCGTCCGGATCCGTGACGCCCATGTCGACGACCTCGGCCACCGCGGCGCGAACCGAGGCGAGGGCGCTCACGCCGGGGTCGCGCCACGTGTAGACGATGTCGGGGAGGAGCACGGCGTATCCGTGCTGCGTCCACGCGGTGAAGCTGTAGTAGCTGCGCTCGCTGGGGACCGCGAAGTTGTGGACGTTCTGCGAGAGCATCTCGTACGTGTAGACGATCGTCGGGACCGCCGCCCCTTCCTCGTACCCCGCGGGATAGTAGAGCGCCGCCTGGAGCGGACGCCCCTGCTCGCTCACGTAGTCGATGACCTCGGACCGACCCCACGCGTACTCCGACATGAACGGGTTCGTCTCGGTGACCTGCTTCTCGTCCTCGAGCGCGCCGTCGGCGACGAAGTAGTCGGGCGAGTCGTCGAACGCCATCGAGCGATACACGAACACGTCGGCCGAATCGGCCTTGGCGAGCCCGTTGATCATCTTGTCCTCGAAGACCAGCGCCTCGAACGTCCCGTCGGGTGCGATCCGGCCGTATCCTCGCTTCTCGCTGCGGTCGCCGTGCAACCGGACGTAGATCGGGCCGTCCGCGTCGACGCCGGGCTCGTCGTCGTCGAACGGATCGACGACGCGGTGGATGGCTCGATCGGCGGCACCGTCGGTGAGCCGGTCGGCCGCCGAGCCATCGAGCGCGACGCGCCACACGTCCCACTCGTCGTAGAGCAGCACCCCCGCGTCGTCCTCGAGCCAGCTCGGTTGGAACGCGAACGGTGGAAAGAGGTCGGTCGGCGTGTCGTACGCGGTATCGGCGAAGACGGTCGGCAGGGCCGACGTGAGATCGTGCTCGGCGCCCGATGCGAGATCGTGGCTCGTGTAGCGCCCGCCGTCGAAGGAGACGAGGTACCGTCCCCCCGAGCTGGGCCACGCGTATCGGACGCTGTCGAGCGCGAGCGTGCGTTCGCCCGTCGCCAGATCGACGATCCAGACATCTTGGTAGGGTCGACCGAACATCTCCCCCCACGGATAGGGCGCCGTCGTCCGCTCCGTGGCGTGTCGCCAGCCTTCGAGCACGCGCGCGTTCGCCCGCAGATCCGTCCCCACCATCACGAGTCGGTCGGTCTCGACGTTCCACACCGCGAGCAGCGACCTCCGCTCGTCGGCGCTCTCGGAAGCGGTCTGCTGTGGATAGATGCGCACGTCACCCGAATGCCAGATCTGCACCCCCGGAAGATCCGGCTCCTTCTCCTCGCCCTCCGCGGAGCCATCGCCCGCATCCTCCGAATCTCCTTCGTCGTCCGGGTCCCCGGCGTCCTCCGGGCCGCCCTCGTCCTCGTCTTCCGACGGTCGCAACCCGATCGAAACGAGAGATCCGTCGTCCGACCACTCGGGCCGGTGGTGACGGACGATGTCCATCTCGCCGCCCGGGGTCGGGTGGAGGCTGTTGATCGAGGGTGAGCCCGATCCGAGCCCGTTCCAGGCGAGGACCGAATGACCGGCCCCGTCTTCGCTCGCTACGTCGGTCGACCGGAGGACGGCGAGATCCGGGGCTCCGTCGCGCCACGAGAGCTGTCGATACGCGGAGCCCGACGTGTCGAGCGACTCGATCCGGCGCGTGTCGGCGTCGAAGACCTGCACACCGTTCGCCGCGTCCTCGCCCGTGGCGATGATCATCGCCACCATCGAGCCGGCGTCGCTCCACTCGAACGAACCGACGTTCCCGAACACCGTCTCGGTGTCCGCCCCCAGGTCGAGCACGCGCAGATCGGCGCCCTTCCCTTCCGGCTCCTCGGGCGCGTAGCCGTGGACGGCCAGGAACCGACCCGTCGGGTCGAAGGCGAACGCGCGGACGGCGTCGAAGGTGCGCTCATCGCCGGTCGTCAGGTCACGGAGACCGAGCCCGTCGCGGGCGGTCTCTTCCGCCTCTTCGAGCCGCTCGCGCTCGTCGGGTGAGAGGCCGATGGTCCAGGCGAGCCAGCGTCCGTCGGCCGAGAAGCTCGGTCCGCGACCCCACTCGGCCACGTGGGTCTCCTCGTCGTCGATCCGGCGAAAGCGCAGCTCGGAGTCCTCGTCCACGCGCGTCACCGTGTACGCGATCCAGGCGCCGTCGGGCGACAGCGCCGCCGGACCGAGATTCTCCCAGCGTCCGTAGTCTTCGGGCGGGACCGTCGGCCGGTCCTGGATTCCAGCTGCGGGTTTCGGCGGTGTTGCGACCAGGCAAACCGACAGGATCGCGACAATTGTTCGGAGGAGTCTGCGTGATCGCGTGTTCACGGGCATTTTGGTTAACGAGGTTCGCGAGTTTGTGTCCTCGACGTGATTAGTCGGCGTAGGTGATTTCCAATATCGCCGGGCAGTAGTAGTAGATCGGTGTCGCTCCCTGGATACGGCGAATGATGTCCAAGCTGGCGAGCTTTCGAAGATCACTTCGGGCCGTGGGGTACGTCACGTCGAGTTCTTTCCGCAGCTGACTCGGTGCCGCGACCGGGCTTATGAAGAGACCATCCACGATCGTTGCCAACCGGAGGCTCGCGCCCTCGAGCGCTGCGACTCGCGCGTGGAAATCCTTATATAGATCTATCAGTCGACTACAGCGCAGGGCAGTGGCCTCGGCTTGTTCCTTTACGCCGGTTAGGCAGAACTCGACCCAACCCTCCCAGTCGGAATGTGTGCTCACCGCGTAGAGGCGGTCGATGTATTCATCCTTGTTTCGATCAAAGAACTCGCTCATGTAGAGCCATTGATTCGAAAGGTCGCACCACTCTTCGATGGTTATCGCGAGCAGAAGGCGACCGACGCGGCCGTTGCCGTCCATGAAGGGGTGAATTGCCTCGAACTGGTAGTGGGCCACGAACGCGGCAACCAGTGGGTCCAAGGCGAACGGCCACATGTTGAGGTAATGATCGAGATTGGATAGCAAATCCGCGAGTTCGTTCACTGGTGGCGGGATGTATCTTGCAGGGTGACCGACTTGGTTTTGAAGCCGACGGAACTGACCAGGTGTCTTGTCCCGACCGCGAACGCCGTCCATCAGCACGGCGTGCAGTTCGCGGGTCAGCCGGCTTGATAGAGGGAGTCCTTCCAACCGGTCTTTGCGGATGCGTAGGGCCCGTGCGTAGTTGAAGACTTCTCGTTGGGCGTTCCGCGGATCGTCTGGCGATTCTGGGATCGATGGGTCGATCTCGAACAGAACCTGTTGTTCTGGATCTGTATATGTTCCTTCAAGACTCGACGAACGTTGAGCCTCTCGATTTTGGAGAGTTCGTAGGATCCGCTCAGGATTGGGGAGGTGCTTTCCGACACCGTCCAAGCGAGCAAGCGACTCTCGAGCGTGCATGAGGTGTGGCCAAAGAGAGTTCGGCCATGTCCACTCAGGAGGAAGAGGGTCGGGTATGAAAGCGGCGTCGATCGGTCCTGCGCCGGAAATCGTCGTTAAGCGTCCCGCGGATCGTGGCCCAAAATCGCTTCTTCTCATCGATTTTCCGGCTCTGAAAAGCTTTTTTAATGCCCGCGCAAGCGATTAAAATCTGAGCCAGTATATTTTAACGTGCTGGTTTGGGCAAAACTCCTTTGCAGAGGGCCAAGAACCGCCAAAGCCTGTGTAATCAGGCCACGTCTTGGCGACTTGACTCGGCGGCAGCCCGTCGAATCGCGGCCCACACGCGGGGGGGCGTGAACGGAAGGGCATCGATCCGTACGCCGACCGCGTCGTAGATCGCGTTCGCGATCGCGGGCAGCGACGGGTGAAGCGGGCCCTCCCCCGCTTCTTTCGCGCCATACGGACCTTCGGGATCCACCGACTCGACGATGAGGGCTTCGAACTCCGGACAGTCGAGCGATGTCGGGATCCGATAGTCGAGCAGCGAAGGCGCGTTGTGGAGCCCCCCCTCGGGGGTCCCTTCCTTGAAGAGCTGCTCCTCGAAGATCGCTTCGGCGAACCCCATGTAGGCGGAGCCCTCGATCTGGCCCTCGACGAGCGTGGGGTTGAGCGCCCGTCCGCAGTCGTGCGCGATCCAGATGTTCTTGACGTCCACGAACCCCGTGTCGGGCTCGACCTCGACCTCGGCTACGTGCGCGGTGAAGCTGTACGCGGGCGAAGAGCCGATCGTCCCGCCCCGGTACTCGCCGTGCACGTCCTTCGGCGTGTTGTAGGACCCGACCGCGCCGAGCAGACCGAGCTTCGCCTCCGCGATGTTGAAGGCCTCGGAGATCGGGACGCGGTGCGCCTCGTCGTCGGAGTCACGGACGAACGCCCAGCCACGGGCGAGGACGATGCGCTCGGTCGCGACCTCCCAATGATCCGCGAGCGCGCCGACGATCTGCGCCCGCAACGCGCGACACGCCTCGGCGCAGGCGTTTCCGACCATGACGGTCTCGCGCGAGGAGTACGCGCCGAGATCCACCGGCGTCAGATCCGTGTCCGCCGAGAACACCCGGACGTATTCGAGCGGGACCCCGAGCTCTTCGCACGCGATGTAGGCCATCGTCGAATCCGAGCCCTGCCCGATCTCCGAGGCGCCGTGCAGGACGGTGACGCGGCCCGAGCGCTCGGCCTGCACCTGGACGGCCGCCTGAGGCATCTCGTTCGGGTAGATCGGGTAGTTGGTCCCGGAGATGTAGGAGGAGGCGGCGACGCCCAGCCCTCGACCGTACTCCATGCTTCGGAAGCGCCGCTTCCAATCGCTGGCCCGCTCGACGGCGTCGAGGCACTCGAGGAATCCGTTCGACTGGACCTTGAACTCGTTCACCGTCCGGCCGGTGCCCATGAAGTTGCGGCGCCGGATCTCGAACGGATCGAGCTCGAGCTTCTCGGCGATCTTGTCGAGCGAGATCTCGTAGGCGAAGCGGGGCTGAACCGAGCCGTGCCCGCGCTTGGGCCCGCATGGCGCCACGTTCGTGTAGACGCGTGTCGAGTCGAAGCGGTATGACGCTATGTGGCACGGCGAGGTCAGCAGCTGACCCGAGTAGTAGGTGGTGACGAGCCCGAAGGATGCGTACGCGCCACCGTCGAGGATCGTCTTGGCGTCGAGCGCCTGGAGGGTCCCATCCGAGGCCGCACCCAGCCTGTACGACATCTTCATCGGGTGGCGACCGCGGTGGGAGTAGAACACCTCCTCGCGGGTGTAGAGGATCTTCACGGGTCGGCCGCACCGCTTCGCGAGCAGCGCGACGCAGAACTCGAGATCGAACGGCTCCGACTTTCCGCCGAAGGCCCCACCCACCGCGGGCTGGATGACGCGGATCTGCGCGACATCGTGATCGAGGACGCGCGCCAGCTCTCGGTGCAGGTAGTGCGGCACCTGCGTCGACGACCACACCTCGAGCAGACCGTTCTGGTTCTGACGCGCGATCGCGCAGTGCGGCTCGATCGGGGTGTGCGTCGTCCCGTGGAAGAAGTACTCGCCCTCGACCGTGACATCGGCGGCGGCCATCCGCGCGTCGACATCGCCGAACTCGAGGTGGACGTGCTTGAGCACGTTCCCGTTCCGGTCGGGCTTCCGCGGGTCGTGGATCGGCTGCGCCGCCGCCTCGTCCGACAGCGCCTCCTCCGCCGAGAGATACACGGGCAGCGGCTCGTACTCGACGTGGATCCGCTCGAGCGCCCGGTTCGCGGTGTCCTCGTCGATCGCCGCGACCGCCGCGACCGCGTCGCCGATGAACCGCACCTTGTCCAGGCAGAGCGCGTGCTCGTCGCGGGTCCACGGGATGATCCCGTAGGCGAGCGGCATGTCTCGCCCCGTAATCACCGCGTGGACGCCCTCCATGGCCTCGGCCGCGGTCGTATCGATCGACGCGATGCGCGCGTGGGCCTCGGTCGAGCGGAGGATCTTCCCGTGGAGCATCCCGGGCAGGACGATGTCGTCCGTGTAGACTTCCTTGCCGGTGGATTTCCGCAGCCCCTCGACCCGACGGGCACGACGACCGAGCGCCGTGAACTCGGCGTCGGCCAGCGCGTCGAGCGCTTCCGGCGGCTCGGCGGCCTCGGTCTGACGGGGTCTCAGCTCATCGGGGTGCATGGCGCCAACCTAGGTCGTCCGCGGACCGGAATCACCTAGTGTGGTGCATCAAAAGTCCCTTGACCACCGAGAGTGGTGAGGCGCCCGCTCGCCAAGACGCGAGAGCGAAGGCGTAGCCATAGCTACGTCGAGATCGAGCAACGACGGCGAGCGGGATGCATCGCCGCTCGAATGGCAAGGGACTTTT